>JBAYZM010000240.1:0-3887 GCA_041672515.1 Arcobacteraceae bacterium | reverse complement strand
GTGTTTTCACTTCTCTTTTTTTCACTTCGGCTAATTCAACTGCATTTAACTTCGAGACAAACTCTTGAAATTTTTTGCAATCACCGACATCGACATTGAACTCTTTAGCCACACTGCAAAACTCTTTGTTGTATTGCGACGGCGTTGCTAAAATGTTTTTCTCTTTTAAATTCAGAAATGTTTGTTTGATGACCTTAAGAATTTGATTTCGCATTGTATTATCCTAAAAGTTTTTTGACCATCTCATTGATTCGTTTTCCATCGGCAACGCCAGCAAACGTTTTAGTGGCTACGCCCATAACTTTTCCCATATCTTTCATAGAAGCAGCACCCACGTCTTGGATAATTTTTTGCATACCACTTTCAAGCTCTTCATCACTTAATTGTTGAGGCAGATAAGATTTGAAAATATCTACTTGTTCTAGCTCTTTTTGAACCAAATCTTCACGTCCGGCATCTTTGTATTGTGTTGCTGCTTCTTCTCGTTGTTTGATTCCTCGTTGAATGAGTTTGATGACATCTTCATCGTTTAACTCTTTTCTTTCATCCACTTGCACTTGTTTTATCATGGTATTAATGGCTCGAATACTGTCTCTTCGCACAACTTCTTGCGCTCTCATTGCCTCTTTTAAATCATTTTTTAGTTGTTCAATCAAACTCATAGTATTCCTTTGTATGTTTTAAATAAGAAAAATTATTATATTGAATTATTGTTTAAAGCTTTCAATTAATTCTTCTAATTCTAAGAATCGTTCTACTTTTTCTTCGTATTGCTCTTTGGTTATTTCTAATTCACTTGATACTGCCACAATCCCTTTTTGTTCGTAGCACTTTGGATTGCTTAAACATGAAGTGAGTTCGTCAATCTTTATTTCAAGGCTTTCAATTTCATGGGGCAAATTATCGTACTCTCTTTGGTCTTTGTAGCTCAGTTTGGTCTGTTTTTTTGTGTTACTTACACTTTGGTCACTCTCTTTTGGAGTGGTTGTGTTTTTTGCCAACTCTTTTTCAAATTCCAATAAATCATTAAGTTCTTTTTCGATTTCCAAATACTCACTGTAGGGCTGAAAACTCTCTACAATTTCGCCATTGTTTCCTTTGAAGACATACAACTTTTTAGCAATTTTATCCACAAAATATCGGTCGTGGCTGACAAAAATCAGCGCCCCTTGAAAGTTTTGCAAATACTCTTCTAAAATGTTAATGGTAGGAATATCCAAGTCATTGGTGGGTTCATCTAAGACCAAACAATCGACTTTTTTGGTAAAAAGTAAGGCTAGGGCAACACGGTTTTTTTCACCCCCACTTAATGTGCCCACTTTTTTATCCAAATACTCTTTTGGAAATAAAAAGTTTTTCAAGTACCCAAATACGTGCATATCTCGACCGTCATTTAAAGTCACTCTGTCGCCTCCATTGGGACAAAAGGTTTCAAGAATATTTTTAGCATCATCAAGCATTTCTCGTTGTTGGTCAAAATAACCCACTTCAAAATCGCCTTTTTTAAAGATCCCATTATCCACTTTGAGTTTGCCCAAAAAGATTTTAAGTAAGGTTGATTTTCCCGTACCATTTGGACCCACGATAGCAATGGTGTCTTTTTGTAAAATACGAGTGCTAAAATCTTTGATGAGAAGTTTATCCCCCAACGATTTTTCGATTTTTTCCAACTCAAAAAGCATTTTCTTTCGGTTTTGAATCTCCTCAGAGTTAAAGGCTTTTTGCTCTCGTTGAAGTTCAAGTGTCATTTTACGAATGTGTGCTGGATTGCTTTTGGCTTTTTGTTTTAAATCAAAATATTCCGACTTTCGTCGTTCATTTCGTTTTCTTCGAGCAGTAACACCTCGTTGCATCCAATGCGCTTCTCGTTTAACCAAACGCAATAAATTGTCATGGTCTTTTTGCATATTTTCTAAGATTTGTTGCTTTTGCTCCAAATAATCGCTGTAACCCCCACTGAATTTTCGCAAAACCCCACCATCGATTTCAACCACATTCGTGGCAATGTTGTCAATAAAATATCGGTCATGCGAGATAAAAACAAGAGTGAAATTATTTTTAAGCAGCAGTTGTTCTAAAAACTCCACCATATAAACATCTAAATGATTCGTAGGCTCATCAAGCAACAATACATCGGGTTTTTTTAAAAGTAGGGCGGCTAAACTGACTCGTCGTTGTTCTCCACCGCTGAGTAAATTAACATCTTTATGTTCATACTCTTTGAGTTGAAATTCAACTAAAACACGTTCAATTAAGTTGTCCAAATCCCAGGCATTGTGAAAATCAATAAAGGTGGCCAATTGTGCTTGGCGGTTTAAAAGCTCCATATTGTCGTATTGGGTTGCTAGGTCATGAGTGATTTTTTCATACTCATCTTTGGCTTTTTTAATTTCGGCGAGTTGTCCTTCAATTGCATCACGAACACTGACGTTTAAAGCAAATTTAGGTTGTTGATCCAGCATCTCAATTTTGACCGATTTATCAATCGAAACAATGCCACTGTCCACTTCGGTTTGGTTCATAATGATTTTCATCAAGGTCGATTTGCCCTGACCATTTTGCCCAATAACAGCAATACGCTGTCCTTCAAGCAAAGTAAAATTGGCTTCTTTTAAAATAATTTTGGTGTCGTATTGTTTGTTGATGTTTTGTAGGTCGATGAGTGCCATAGTGTGTTTAAAAATCCTTTTGAAGTGTGAAAATAAGTTTTGTTTTTTTGAGGGTGTAGTGTATCTAAAAATGGGTTAAGGTTGAGAAAGTGATTTTATTCAGAGAGTAGATTAAAAGTAAGATTATTAAAAGTATTGCAATATGACATATTTTTTATTTAAAATTAATTTTGTAGCTATACTGATAATGCAAAATTAACCATAGGAGTATAAAATGAGTTTAATGAAATTAGCATATCAAGATATTATTGTAATTAATGATATTGAATATAAAGGAAGTCGAAATATAAATACTAACCAAATACGTATTCCTTACACAGAAGAGCCTGATGTAGGTATTGACGATATAATTAAAGTAAAATTAGGTAAACGAGAAAATGCATATAAAGTTTCAGATTGTAAATTTATGAAAAATGGAACATTAAAGATGGGAACGGTACATCCTCATATGCTGACGTTGATTATAAAAGACTTAGCTATTAAAGAAAGGAATGATGTTTCAAGTTCTATATTTAATATTAGTTCAATTAATGCAGAACAGCTTCAAATTGGGAATAATAATAGTCAAAATATAAATATTACATTGAAAGAATTAGTTGAAAAATTATCTAAAACTGAAGATGAAGAAGCAAAAAATTTATTTAAAAAAATCCTTGAAAATTCAAGCGTTGCTGGAATTATTGGTGCAGGGGCAACAACCTTATTTGGAATGTTATAGAATATTCTTTTAATAGGGGTTTCAAGGGTAGAGAGTAAAGAATTTCTATTTAATATTCTCTCTTGAAAACCGCAAGGGTTTCCGCTCTCTTACTTTGTGTGGACAAAGTAAGCAAAACCACCAACGGCTGCGACGGCGAAGCTTCCTTCACTTATTATTTTCTATTTTCTGCCCTGCAAAACTCACAAAAAATGACCATTTAGGTCATTTCTTTGCTCAAACAGTTTCGGGCTTTTCCGAAAATAGAAAACAAACGTTCAGCGTCTGTAGATGTTGGAATAAGAGATAAGGATATTGACATATTTAATTTTCTCAGATTACAAATTTTTCTTAACTCAATTTATAAAAGAGAGTTTGAACACTAGGGATTTCGTTCCACATCTGCAGGTGCCGAGTGTTTATTTTCTTTTTTTGAAACCAGCTTTTTAACTGTTTGAAGCGTTAAGAAAGGTGCTATAACGCACCTTTTAGCAAGTTTTAAAAAGCCAAAAAGAGAAAAT
>JBAYZM010000239.1:0-3895 GCA_041672515.1 Arcobacteraceae bacterium | reverse complement strand
CTTGGAAGTGACAGATGCTATAAAAAAGCGTGGGAAGATGAAAAAATCTTCAAACTCTTAGAAGAGGAAAAAGGCAAACATTTCGACCCCTCTTTGGTGGAGTTATTTATGATTAACGTGGAAGAGTTTAAAAGGATTCGAGACAAATACAAAGATTAGGTGTGGTATTCTGTTTAGAAAACCTACAAGAAAAGAGTCATTATGAATTTAGCTTCTATGCGCCAAGAGTATATGACCCAAGGGTTACGACGAAAGATTTAGACAAAAACCCCATCAAGCAATTTGAAGCGTGGTTTAACCAAGCCATTCAAGCGGAAATTCTTGAACCCAATGCCATGAATTTAGCCACGGTAGGTTTGGACTTAATGCCCTCACTTCGTACGGTCTTACTTAAAATGTACGACAACAATGGCTTTGTTTTTTTCTCCAATTATAAAAGTAAAAAAGCGCAACAATTAGAAGAGAACCCAAAATGTGCAGCTTCATTTGCGTGGTTAGGTTTAGAAAGGCAAGTCAAAATCGAAGGCATTTGCGAAAAAATCAGTACACAAGAGTCGCTTAAATATTTTTTGGGACGTCCTAAAGGGAGCCAAATAGGGGCGTATATTTCGCACCAGAGTCAAATTATCAGTTCTCGAAGTCTTCTTGAAGCCAAATTCAATGAAATTAAAACCAAGTTCTTAAAAGGGGAAGTGCCATTTCCTTCTTTTTGGGGTGGGTATTTGATTAAACCTCTTGTCATTGAATTTTGGCAAGGAGGAAAAGACCGATTGCATGATCGGTTTGAGTATCGTTTACTTGAAAACAACCAATGGGAAATTAATCGATTGGAACCCTAAGTGAGGATTTTAAACCCACAAATAATGACATTAATCAAGGAATGAAAGAAGAAAAAAGAGTATTCTTAAAGAATAATAATTTCAAAATGTTACATTAATAATTATAAGTTTTTTAAGGAGATCGTTTGGAAGTCAACAATAACAGTGCCTTGATTAAAAATAAGCTTATTTTTTTGGTTGTTATGCCCGTGTGTGCTTTAATGCTTATGGCGATTGTTTTTAGTTTTGACAGTTACAATAAACACGTTAACTTGGACAAACTTGAAAAACTCATACAACTGTGTAACAAAACCAGTCTTTTAATTCATGAAATACAAATTGAAAGAGGAGCAAGTGCTGGATATTTAGGCAATAAAAATGAATTTATTGCGTTACTGCAACTGCAAAGAGAAAAAACATCTTACCGAGAAAGTGAATTTTCTGAATTTCTAAACTCTTTTGACAAAAAAAGTTTTAATGATGAGTTTAATGGCAATCTAAAATTGGCGCTTGATGAGCTTAGTAAACTGCAAGAATATCGGAAAAAAGTCGATACCTTTTCCATTGATTCTCCTGAAATTATCCGATACTACACACAACTCAATAAACGATTTTTAACGGTCATTGTACACATTTCAAAACTGTCCAACAATTCTGAACTCTCTTTGGATTTAATTTCTTATGTCAATTTTTTATTTGCTAAAGATGTTGTGGGGATTCAAAGAGCTTTAGGAACGTCGATACTTAATCAAGAGTATATCAATAAAGATTTGGTCAATGATTTTTACAATCTGCATAAAATAGAAAAAATTTATATGGAAAACTACTTTTTATATGCCAGCAGTGAGTCCAAAAAACTTTACAATAAATTATTGGTGGGAGAAGATATTGATGAGGTCAATCGAATTGCTGAAGATTTATTGCAATATAGAAGTTATACCAGTCATGAGAATATTAAAAATTTGCACAACTCTCAGTATTGGTTTACGCATATTACGAGTAAAATCAACAAACTCAAAAAGGTCGATGATTATTTGATTAATCAAATTAATATCAAAATACAACTGTTGCTTAATGAATCAAAAATCTCTATTTTTATGCTCATCGCTTCTTGTTTAGTCATTACGTTTTTAGTATTTATTTTAGGATTTATTATTTCAAAAAATATTCATAATTCCATTGAAAACCTTTTTAACGGCATTGAACAATTTTTTAAATATGTCAATAAAGAAATAACGGATATTCCCCTTATTGAACAAAGTATCAGTGCGGAAGTCAATGAAAAAGTCAAAGAGCTTAACCGTAAAATTTTAGACACGAAAAAGATTTTGGATAAAGATTATAAATTTTTAGAAGAGTCGTTAAGTTTGTCCAAATTGTACGAATACGCCATGGAAAAAAGCAATATTATTTTACGGGTGAATCTTAAAAAAGAGATTACCTATGCCAATAAACTTTTTTGCGAAGTCAGCGGGTATACCAACGAAGAGTTAGTCGGTAAACCCTACATGTTTATCAAATATCCCGATGTGAGTGATTTAGAAATCGATAAACTCTTTCGCATTTTAGAAGCTGGAAAAGTGTGGAAAGGCACACTCAAAAACATTGCTAAAAACAGCCAGCCTTTTTACTCGATAGCCACGGTTGTTCCCATTAAAAATAAATCGGGCGATATTTTAGAATATATGCAAATACGACAAGATATTACTGAAGTGATTAACTTGCACAAAGAGTTAGAAGACACCCAACGAGAAGTGATTTATAAAAGGGGGGAGATTGTCGAAACCAGAAGTGAAGAGACCGGTAATCACGTCAAAATTGTGGCGGAATACTCGAAATTATTGGCGCTTAAATATGGTTTGAGTCAAAGTGAAGCCGAACTTCTAAAACACGCCAGCCCAATGCACGATATTGGAAAAGTAGGAATTCCCGATTCGTTATTGAATAAACCCAGCCGATTAACCAACGAAGAGTTTGAAATTATGAAATCCCACACCATCGTTGGGTATGAAATTTTAAAAACATCCCATCGACCTATTTTAAAAGCATCTGCCATTGTGGCGTATGAACACCACGAAAAATGGGATGGTTCAGGATATCCTCGTGGTTTAAGTGGTGAGGATATTCATATTTATGGAAGAATCACTGCCATTGCCGATGTTTTTGATGCATTAGGCAGTGAACGTGTCTATAAAAAAGGGTGGAAACTCAACGATATTTTGGAGTATTTTAAAGATGAAAAAGGAAAACATTTTGACCCTGTTTTGGTGGATATCTTTTTTGAAAGCTTAGATGAATTTTTAGAAATTAGGGAGAAGTATAAATAATTAAATAATTTATCTTTTAACTTGATATACATCAAGTCATAAAAATCACATTTGGAATATAATCAAAATCTTTAAGTTTTATAAAAGGTTTTAATATGGTTTCAAATTTAACTTTAAAAGCAAAGCTGCGATTTTTAGTCGTCATTATGATTACAATCTTAAGCTTTTTTGCACTGAATATTATCTATGAAAAGTACCAAAAAAAGGTGCATTTTGAAGAGTTAAAAGTCAGCGTTGAACTTTCAACCTATTTTTCAAAGTTGATTCATGAACTTCAAAAAGAGAGAGGATTCACTGCTGGATTTTTAGGAAGCGATGGACAGAGTTTTAAAAATGAACTTTCCCAACAACACAACGACACCAATGTTCAAATCAAGGCGTTATTAAACTATATCAAACAGTATCGTATGGTTGAATTTATTGGCAATAAAATCAAACAAATTGAAGATAACTTAGCCAATTTGGCGTCTATTCGAGAGTTGGTTCAAAATAAAACCCTACAAACCAATGAAGCAATTGCCTATTATACCAACACCAATCAAGTGGTTTTAGAAACTATTATTGAAATATCAAAACTCTCGGATTCTCCTATTATTTCGCAACAACTCAATGCCTATATTAATTTCTTATTGGCCAAAGAACGAACAGGAATTGAACGGGCATTGGGTGCAAATGCTTTGGTGAATAACGCCTTTGTTGGTGATTTACGCAACCGTTTTGTGGCTATTATTGCCGTTCAAGAGGGGTTTT
>JBAYZM010000238.1:0-3917 GCA_041672515.1 Arcobacteraceae bacterium | reverse complement strand
GGTTTAAAAGCGTTAGTCCAAGCCCTCTCACCTCTTGCTAAAATAACCATTGTAGCCCCTGCCACAGAGAAATCAGCGTGTGGGCACTCTTTAACCTTGACCAAACCTCTGAGGCTTATTTGTGTGGATGATGATTTTTACAAAGTCGATGATGGCACCCCAACGGATTGTGTTTTTATTTCACTGAATAATTTATTTAAAAGCGATAAAAAACCCGATTTGGTCATCAGTGGGATTAATATTGGCTCCAATATGGGCGAAGATATTACCTACAGTGGCACCGCCAGTGCTGCTATGGAAGCGGTACTTCAAGGCATTCCTGCCATTGCCATTTCACAAGTGTGTAAAGACAAATGCCATGCGGTTAAAAATGGTTGGGATTTTGCATTGGCAAAAAAAGTGATTAAAGATATTACCAAAAAGATTTTAACTCAAGATTTCCCGTTGGCTGAGCGAAAGTTTTTAAACATTAATATTCCGCAAACGTCCATTGAAGAGTGCCAAGGTATTAAAATCACGAAAGCCGGATACAGAGAGTATGGAAACGATACGCACAGACACTTAAATCCACGAGGTGAAGAGTATTATTGGATTGGATTGCACCCACTTTTATGGAAAAAAAGCAGTGACTCTTCGTGTGATTTTGAAGCCATAAAAAACAATTTTGTCTCGATTACCCCCATACATTTAGATATGACTAGTTATAATGACATTCATACTTTACAAGAGTGGATTTAATACCTTAAGGAAAAAAATTGGATTTTACAAAAGCAATACTGTTTAATATAGAAAAACTCGTAGGAACCTTAAAAAAAGAGGATGAACTCAAAGAAGTTTTAAAAAAGAAATTTACTAAAAAAGAGTTCAAAGTTTTTGTAGCTGTTGAATCAGGACAAGCCAAAGAAGAGATTGGCACTGAAATTCATGCGGATATTCAAAGAGTTGACGAGTTGTATAAAACAGCCTGTAAAAAGCTCAATCAAGAGAAAATAAAAAAAGAGTTAGTGATTATTTAGCACTACATTGCATCCAATGCAGTGCTCTTTTTTTCTGTTTTAGCAACAGAGAGATTCTCTTCAAACTTAACAAGAATCATCCCCGCAAATTTATCTTTTTTATAAAACTCAATTCGATAAATTTTCCCCTCTTTATCAACCGAATAGAATTTTTGGATTTCATCTTTGTGAATATTTAAATTGGATTCATTGGTTCGATTTTTATTGCTGTAGCCAATCACATTGACTCGAACACCCTCTTTATCTTGCACAAAAATATTTCTCTTGGCAACAACCATTTCCCCTAAATTAACCTCTTTTTTAATCCCATCAATTTTTAAAGTCACCATCTCTTTGGCAGTATCCATATCAAAATAATCGGGTCTCAGACTCACCAATCGGATATTTCCATAATGAATAGCATAATACCCATCATCTTTTAAAACCGTCATCAAAGGATTACTTGGAGTGAAATTGATTGTTCCATCTTTTTTAACCGGAAAATAGTTTAACTCTGAACGAATAGCACTCAGTGGCAATTTAATTTTATCATCATAAAATGAGATGTAAATATCTTCGTATAATGCTTGTTTGATACCATCTAATGAAAGTTCAAAATCTCGTTCAAACTCAATGCCCATCACACGCATATACTCTTCTAGGGCTAAGATATGATAATACGCTCGTTTATACACGGGGAATTGTTTACTGGCTTCATTTCCAAACGCTGCTTTGCCTTGATTGATGGCAAAGTAAGTTAAGGTTTTTTCCATCTCTTTATCACCGGCTTTTGTGTTGGTGTTTCTGACATTGTACACATGGTCTTTTTCGATTAAATGTTTATTCACATGTTCGCAAACTCGACTGGCAATCTCTCCGAGATTTCCATACATAGGAATATCCAATGAGTCTTGGTCAATAATGGAACTTTGTCCCCAACGATAAGGAGAACGCATATTATCCACATACTCTTTTCTGTAAAAACCACTTCCATCGTGTAAATTCAATACCACTTTGACATTGTCATGCGCAATATACTCTTTAACCCGTTGAATGTCTTCAAAATCGGGATCACTGTTGAGAATTTGGGCAAATTTACGGTTCATATCACCATAATGTCCTCGTCCTCTTTTAATAATAGAATCAAAATTCAAATTTGGCACTACCCAAACAGAACCTTTGGTGATTTTATAATGTGAAGAGATTAAAGAAGCTGCCATGAAACCACCTGGTTCATCGCCTTGAATTCCCCCTACAACGAGTAAAGTATTGTTATCTTCAACTCCCTTTTTGATTAAATCAAAGCCAACACTTTTTACATTTCCATATACATTTTGAATCAATAATAACAAAACTACTACCTTAAACAACAGTGACATGCCAAGGTTCATACCGCACTCCATCTTTATTATTAATTGTGTATCGAATATCAACGTAGGATAATTTAATCATTTTAGAAAACTCTTCTGTTAAAGCAAATCGTTCTGTAAAGTTATCGTGTCCTAACCCTTTTTTACCCACATCAAAATCGCCTGTTGAGTGAAAAGAGTATGCAGGTGGAGCTAAGGAAATAGAAGCATGACTCAAATTCAGTTTGGTATTATCCAGTTTATCTAAGAAAAGTTTCATTTGTTTCATAATACTTCGTACGCCAGAGGTTAAAATAATACTCTCTCCAATATCTTTAGTCATACTGGTATAGGTTTCTAAACTTCTGTCTTTAAACAAATAATGCCCGGTATAAGGAACTTTTATTATTTCGCTCTTTTTAATAGATTCTGTAATCTTATTACACGTTCTTTCCCCATAAAAACCATGTACATCGGGATTATAATAAAATATATACTCCATAAATGCCAATTCATCTTTTGTAAAAGCCCCGATTTTGCTTGACATACGTGCTTGTTTAATGGTTTCATCAAATGATATAATATTATAATTGCCAAAACCTACATCGCGCTGTATAAAGTTTAATTTCTTTATTACACTATAAAAACTTTCGTGATATTTTTGATCTAAGAATAAATCCTTTGGTTTACTTAGTTCTTGTTCTTTAGTCAATGAATCTACCGTATAGAAATCACCATCTTCACTAATAATTGTTTTAGCCAATAAATCCTGTCCAACTGCACCCAAGGCAGTTGAAGTTGCTATTAATTTTAAAAAATTTCTTCTATTCATAGGCAAATTCTACAAAAGATATTCTTATAAAACCATTTTGATAGACTCATGTTTACCAAAAAGCTCATATATCGTGACTCTATCGTCTTCATTGTGCACAATTATTTCTAATGTAAAACTTAGAAACTTCCCTTTTTTACTTGTTTTAGAAGGAGTTAAGGTAAACTCTCTTTCTAAAATAACATCTTTCACACTTTTTAATACTTCTTCATGCGAATACGTAATGAGTTTATATTCCCAAGAACAAGGGTAATTTAGCTCCAATTTATGTTGACTTAAATCGATCATCGTGAAAAATCCCCACTTTTACCACCACTTTTACTCTCTAATTGTACCTTTGATATCACCATTGATTTATCAATCGCCTTGACCATATCATAAATGGTCAATAAACCAATAGAAACACCTGTTAACGCTTCCATCTCAACACCGGTTTGCCCATTGAGTTTTGCTGTAACATAAAGCTTAAATCCGGGCAATTGAGGTAACTCTTCAACATCACAATTAATTCCACTTAAAAGTAAAGGATGACACATAGGTATGAGTTCACTTGTTTTTTTAACACCCATAATTGAGGCAACAACAGCTGTTTGTAACACAGGACCTTTTTTAGTTGTATTTAAAATAATTGCATTGTACGCTTCTTGACTCATTTGTATGTGTCCGCTTGCAACTGCAACTCTTGTAGTTTGTTCTTTTTGTGAAACATCAACCATTTTGGGTCGGTCTTTTTCATCTAAA
>JBAYZM010000237.1:0-3922 GCA_041672515.1 Arcobacteraceae bacterium | reverse complement strand
GTTTTTTTTTCATCTCTTTTGACATTAAAAAAACGAGAAAATCGGTCACCAATACCTACAAGAGTAATTTTTTGATGATTAAACTCTATAAAAGTATGGGTGTTATCTAAAAAAGTAAAGTTGTACAAGAGTGTGTTTAATGGCTTTATGCCATAAAACAAATCGTGATTGCCACTGATATAAAAAACTTTTTCCAGTTCATTGAGTTTTGACAGTTGTTGGGTGATATATTGAGGTTTACAATCAATAATATCTCCCGTAATAACCATAAAATCATACTCCAAACTTTGGCAAATCTCAATGAGTTTGGCAATAAAACTTAAGGGCATTTTTTGATGAATATGCAAATCACTCAAGTGAAGAATCTTCAATCCAGTTAAAGCTGGATTGATAACTTTGAGTTCAACACTTTGAGGATTTGGCAGGTGCATGTTAATCGTTCTTAAAAATCGTCTTTAAATCGTCTTTGGTAATAAACTCGATACTTTGAATAGCCCCATTTTTAAGAGTATAAAGCGTTGATTTGCCTTCTTGCGCTTTAAATCTTGTATCGTTTTCATCGTAAATGAGTAAAATAGGATGTTTATAGTTTCTCATTTTAGGTAAAGCAAACATTTTGGTAATGACCATGGGCATTCCAGAAATATTGGCAATAAAAACAGCCTCTCTTTTTTGCAAGAAATCACTTTTTTGGTGCGATAAAAATTCATTGATATCCGCACCCGTATCTTTTTCAAAAGAGACCATGATGGTTTGAACCGAAGTGTCCACCGTTTGTTTTTCATCAAACTGATTAAGCAGTGAAAAGTTGCCTATTTTATCGCCAATATTAAACGAACTGCCAGCCCATAAAGAACCGCCTAAAAGAAGGCTCAGAAAAAGGGTTTTAAACATTAAAGTCCTTTAGTAAAGTGCAGATTATACGTAATATCAATCTGATTACGTACGGTTAAAAAAAACATACTGGGTGGTTCCATTCCAAAAGAGGTGAGGTTGATTGAAAACTGCCCAAAAAGATTGATTTCCTTTTCTCGTTGTGTTATGGTTGCTTCGGTTGAAATGAGTTTAGAAATACCATGTAGGGTTAAATTGCCTACAATCGTGTAGTTTTGTTCATTTTTAATGATTTTAATGATTTCAAAAGAGACGGTAGGATAAAGCGTTGCTTGAAGCAACTCATACATATTGGCATCTCGGTCTTCTTTACTGCTTTTTAAATCCAGCGTGTTAATGCCAATGGTTCCTTTGATGGATTCTACTGAATCTTCTATTTGTAAGGCTGAACTGATTTTATTGGTCGCAGGCTCAATGGCACTGTCTCCAAATACTTCCGTATGGGCTTGGATAAACCCACTTTGAAGTGGTAAATCTGCAGCACTTAAACTTAACGCCAAAAGGGCGGTTACAATTAATTTAAACATGTTTTTTCCTTGTGTTGAATTTGTTGGGTATTAAGAATCTTAATTAAAGCGATTAAAAAAATCAAAGGGACAAAAAGGGTTAAATTTTCCAAAGCAACAAACAGTCCCGTGCCTGAAGCAATCCAGCCAATAAAAATCATATAAACACTGAGTGTTTTTAACTTTTTTTGAAGCAGGGTTTGTAAAATAACCACATTGTAAAATGAGATAACAAAAGGGTAAATAATCGATAAAATCAGCGCTTCATGCAGAAAATAGAAAAGGTAACTCAACGCAAATAAAATCACAATAAAGAGTTCCTTTTGATTTTTCTCAATTTTAAAATATAAAGCACTCACCACTCCAATAATATGAAAGAGTGCAATTTCAATGCTGTAGCCATCTCTCCAAATCGATATGGAAACATCACGTGAAAGCGATTCAAACAAAGTTGAGTCTAAAAATACCCACAATGACATAGCAAAGAGTGAAAAAACTTCTTCTTTATGGTGAAGTTTGAAAGAGGATTTTGCAGGCAAAAACAGTGAATTTATAAGCACCAATACCGTTAATCCTACTGCAAGTGGCATTCTTTGGGCAACATCATAGGTAAATAAAAATGTTCCTACTGTATAGGAAATGCATAATGCCAATCCTAACTCAAGGGCATTGGCTTTTTTTAACTCATTAATAATTAATGGCGCCAATGCACCCACACTTAATCCCAACATAAAAAGCATTGCCATTGAAAGATTGGGGTAGAAAAATGAAAGGAACAACTGACCACATAAAAAAAGTGTTATTTTATGATGATGACTTATTTTAATCATATAACTTAACAACGACCCCAAAATTCCTCCAATAGGAAGGGGTGCAATTAAAAGAATATTGGAAGAAAAATACTCCACAATTCCCGTTTGAGCAATGAGTAAGTAATAACATAATTCAAACGCAATAAAAAGTATCAGTGCTATTTTTGGCATAACGTCTCCTTTTTTTGTGATAAAAACAGTAAATAATAGGTTGCAAATGCCATATCAAAAAGGCAAATCCCCAATGCTACAAGCTCTAATGTTCCGTTGTAATACAGGGCAAAGAAAATGGAACTCATGAATATGCGAATAAGTACGGTTATTTTTGTCAAAATTTCGGCATGGTTTTCGTAAAAGTAGGCAAAAGCATGAATAAGCCCCGTCATACAAACAAAGGCAAAAACAACGTATTCGTATTGCCCATAAAAGGTCAATCCCAACAACGGATAGAGGATACTTCCTAGGAAAATTAAGACAATACCGCCCAAACCATCGCTTAAAACACCCATGACATTATAGGCTTCTAAGTGGGTTAACGATTTTCTAAAGGCAATAAAAGCGTATAAACTGGCGATCGTAACAAGCCCAAATACGCTTCTTAAAACCCATAAATAGAAGCCATCAAAGGCTAAAAATCCTGCTTGAATAAAACCATTAAGTGATAAGACCATAAAAATGCCTACAATTCCCAGCAAATAATATTGGTAAAAGTGACTGTTTTTTAAAGCTTGAATGTGTGAAACAAACATCGAAATGACCATAAAAAATACCCCTACTCCCATGGCAATATGGGCATGTGCAATAATTAAATCATTGCGGTGAAAGAGCCAACGAATTTCGGGAATAAACAAAATATTGCCTTGCACATCGACAAACAAAAAAGCAATGAGGGAAATCAAAAGTGCTTTTTTTGCAAACTTTTCAATCACGGCATCTCGATACCATCGATACAACAAAGGAAGATACAACAGCGTTAAATATTGTAAAAACCACTCTTGATGATACGTAAGGGGTTCATTAAATGTTCGATATAACACCGAAGCAAAATAAAAGAGTGTGGGAATCATCCATAACATATTCCAACGTGCTTGAAACGGTTGATTGACAAGCAGTTTAATAATAAGGTAATAAAGTGGAATTAGCGCCAAACTCATCCCCAACGTATTGTCTCCATGAGGACCACTTACGGTGCTTTCTACTTGTCCAATAGTGGGATTCATTAAAATAAGCAACGCAATGGGAGCAATAATAACAGCACCCAAACACACCTTGACCCATGTGGGGTTTTTGGCATATTGTTTGATAAACACATACAATGCCATGGCGTAAAAAATACCCGCCAAGGCTAAAATGAAATTAAGTTCATACGGGAAATCATAAAAAGCCAATCCTCGTGTGTTGCCAAAAAGAAGGGAACTTATCATAAAAACTAAAAAGATATACCAAAAAAGTGTGTAGAGTTTTAAGTAATGCAACCCTTGTAAAGAGCACCCTACTTCTTTGGAAATCAGTAAAAAAGGCAAATACGACAGCATCAAAGGAACAAAACCATACAGCATCAAACTAATATGCAATGATCGCATGTTTGAAGGCAATAAGGTGATGGAATCCAAAGAATATCCTAAGAGATTAATGGAATAAATCAGTCCAAAAAACAGACCCAATGCAAAAAAGAGCAACGATATTTTAAAGTGGGTGTTAATAAAAGAA
>JBAYZM010000236.1:0-3941 GCA_041672515.1 Arcobacteraceae bacterium | reverse complement strand
CGCCAAACTTCCAATGTTATCATAATCGCTGTTTAACAAATCCGAATTTTCAAAAATATCGTCCCTTGAGACCACAAATCCTTCTCTTTTTAAAAACAAAAGTAAAACTTCGTATTCTGCGGCGGTAAATTTAATGTATTCACCTTGTTTTAAAATCTCTTTTTTGTCTTCATCAAAGGTAAAATCTTTGGATGGTATTGTAACTTGTGCTGTGGCAGTTTTATTGAATCGTCGTAAAATGGTTTTAATACGAATTTCAAGCTCTCTTGGGTCATAGGGTTTGGGCAAATAATCATCTGCACCCAGTTGTAAAGCGGTAACTTTATCGGTAATATCACTTCTTGCAGAACTGATAATAATAGGAATATCATGGTCTTTTAAAATGGCTTTGCACACTTCTAAACCATCCATCCCAGGAAGGGTTAAGTCCAAAATGATTAAATCATAATGGTAGAGTTTTAAACTCGAAAGAGCCAAAAATGGCTCTTCAAAGTTGATAACTTCAATATTAAATTGTTTTAAATATTCGGTTAAGACAACAGCTAATTCACTGTCATCTTCTACCATCGCAATTTTTATCAAAATCGCATCCTTTTTTCATTTTTTCGTCATTCAAATCCATCAAAACTCGTAACTGAGATTTTTGTTTTGGAGTTAAGAGAACATAGACTTTCTCGATAGTTTCTGCTTGAAGTTTGATTCTGTCTTCTTGTGCATTTTTCATCTGTTTGATGTATTTATTTTTATCAAAACTCTCTTCGCTAAATGCACTGTATTTAGACTCTTGTTTTTTCATTGTTTCTTGCATAATGGCTTTGACATTTTTTTGTTGTTCATCGGTCAAATTAAGTTTTTGTAACAAAGGCATAATTCCATGACCACCTTTTTGACCGTCACACCCTTTCATTTTTGCTTGTTTCATATCACAAGCTTTACCCTCTTTTTGCATTCCTTTTTCTTGCATTTGAGCAGTCATTGAAGTTGCTAAAATAGCACTCAATGCCAATGCTGAAAGAATTTTTGTTTTAAGTCTCATATTAATCTCCTTTTGGTTTGATAATGAAAGTATAAAACAGCAATATAAACGAATTATAAATACCATATTAACCAAACCTAAATAAACTTCACATTATTCTCAAAATAAGTTTTATTAAACGTTATTGTCGTTATAATTAATATTATTTTGTATTATAAAAGGCTCATAATGCTCAGAAGAGATTTTTTAAAATATTCTATTATTAGTTCAACTGCCCTACTCTGCACCCAAGCCTTAGCACAAACGCCTTCTTTTTCAAATACTCATGTTGTCATTTGTGGTGCAGGATATGCGGGATTGAGTGTGGCTAAATATTTAAAAGAGTTGAATAAAAATATTCGCATTACGCTTATTGAAAAAAACAAACAATTTGTCTCGTGTCCTTTTTCCAATGCCTATTTAGGAGAAGTTCAAGGCATTACCTTTGCTGATTTAACCTTTGATTATGAAAAAACCATGCAAAAATTTGGTTATGGTTTTGTCAATGAAGAGGTCATAAAAATTTCACGCCACAAAAAAGAGGTTTCTACAACAACCCAAACTCTTTCATACGATTTTTTAGTTTTATGTGGCGGAATTGAGTATAATTATGAGGCACTCAATTTAACTCCAACTCTCATAGAAGAACTCAAACAAAAAGCTCCAGCAGGACTCAAACCTCCTTTTGAACACCAACAACTCAAACGTATGATTGAAAACTTTAAAGGGGGAAATTTTATCATCAGTGTGCCAAGTGGCAATTACAAATGCCCACCAGCTCCGTATGAAAGAGCGTGTATGATTGCCCATTATTTTAAAACACATGGCATTAAAGGCAAAGTTCTTATCCTTGACCCACGAGAAAAACCCGCGGCAAAAAGTAAAGAGTTTTTAGAAGTTTTTAGCACATTGTACAAAGAGTACATCGAATTTCAGGGATTAAGTCACTTTAAAAATATCGATTTTCATACCAAAAAAATAACCGTGGAAGCCTTTGACAAAGAAGCATTGGAATACAAAGAAAAAACCATACCGTTTGAATGTGCCAGTATTATCCCACCCAATAAAGCCAACAGTTTAATCACTTTGGCTTCCTTAGAACTCAATGTAGAGGGTTGGGCAAAATTAAAAGTTCCAACCTTTCAATCCAGTTTGGATGCATTTGTCTATGTTGTAGGCGATGCACAAGGGCAATACCCTTTTCCCAAATCAGCCCAAATGGCAAACAGCAGTGCGTTGCAAGTGGCACTGGAAATCAATCATGCCCTTTTACATAAAACTTTTGATTATACCAACAACACCTTGGGCAATATTTGTTACTCGTTTGTAAGCGACACCAAAGCCGTTGCTATCACACATACGTTTACCTATGAACCTGCCATTAAAACCAGTGTGATGATTTCAAATATCGATGAAGGCACTGCTTTAAGTGCAAAAAATTGGTATGAGAGTTTGACTTCAACTATTTTGGCATAGAGAAGTTTATTCAATGATATTTCACACTCTGCCCCATGCCCAAGACCACTTTTTTGATGTGGCATGGAAACTCTATGAAGAGGCTTTTCCATCCAATGAAAAACGGTTTTTAAAAGAACACCTACAACTTCTTACAAATGCTTCTTATACCTTTCAAGCCATACACAAAAAAGATACGTTGATTGGCATTATAGGATTTTGGGAAATCGAAGAGTTTATATTCATCGAACATTTTGCCATTCATCCTTTCGTGCGAGGAAAAAATTATGGCACATTGATTTTAAGTGAATTTTTAAAAGGAAAAACCCACGTCATCTTAGAAATAGAACCCCCAATAGATGAACAAAGTTTCAAGCGATTGCACTTCTATGAAAAATTGGGTTTCGTACAAAATGCAATACCTCATTTTCAAGTTCCTTTTAGAAAAGGGGATACTCCTATTGCATTGGAACTTTTATCGTATCAAACACCCATTAAGCAAGACAAATACCACTCCTTGTATTCGTCTATGCAAAAGTTATTGCCCTTATAAAATTATTTTCGTAAATATTTTAACGTCGTTGCGATTATATCGTCGTCATCTTTACTTGGGCTTTTAATGCTCTCTTTGGTATCGTTTTCTTGGGTGAAACTGATGTTCATTTCATAACTTGAAATCATTTTAATTCCTTTTTCAAGTGCAAAAATTTTAATCAAAATCAGTTCTATAAACTGCTTGGTGATGACATCGGGTTTACCAAATCGGTCTTCCATCTCTTCTTCGATTTCATACACCTCTTCTTTGCTCAGCGCTTTACTTAAGCGTCGGTAGAGTTCCAATCGAACTCGGTCTTCAGAAATATATTCACTGCTGATATACGCACTAATAGCAAGCTTAATATCCACTGTTTTATGTTGAGCTTTAATATCCCCACTCAGACTCGCAAGTGCGTCTTCAAGCATTTTTAAATACAAACCATAACCGATTTGTTTGATATGCCCACTTTGCGCTTCTCCAATAATATTTCCACCACCTCGAATTTCTAAATCTTGGTGAGCTAAAGCTGTTCCACTTCCCAAATAGGAGTTAGACTCCAATGCCACCAATCGTTTGATGGCATCTTGCGTAATGGTTTTTTTATCTTGCACCACAAAATAACAAAAGCCTTCTTTATTGCTTCGCCCTACTCGCCCTCGAAGCTGATGTAAATCGGCAATTCCAAATCGGTCAGCGCCATCAATGACAATGGTATTGGCTTTAGGCAAATGTAGCCCCGATTCTACAATGGACGTTGCCAATAAAATATCGAATTTCCCTTCTCCAAAGTCATCGATGATTTGTTCGGCATCGACTGGTTTGATTTGAGAGTGGATAATTTCAATTTTAATATTGGGCAAAATTCCAAGTAAATCCGCTTTTTTAGCTTCAATAGAGGCAATGTTGTTATGCACATAAAAAAGCTGTCCACCG
>JBAYZM010000235.1:0-3943 GCA_041672515.1 Arcobacteraceae bacterium | reverse complement strand
CGTAATAATTCGTTTGAAATTGTTTTGTAACTCTTCATACAATGAGTTAAATTGACTGGCTTCATTGAGTTGATTAAATTTTAACATTGCCCATTGAATAACAGCCGTTTCAAATAACGAAGTAGGGGTATCGGCATTAAATTCGATGAGTTTAATAGGTTTTCCATCTAATCCGCCGGCTAAATCAAACCGACTGTACAGATGCCAGTGTACGTCATCGCTCCACGATTTTTTGATGAGATCAACCAAATTAAAAGGGATGTTAAGTTCATGAAAAAGATTATTTTCAATAACATAATCCCCTGCTTGAGCAAACATTTCGTACAGTTCATTGGCAGCATCGTAATAATTTTGCGCTTCTTCTTCACTGACGACAACAATTTCATCGGCGATGTAAGAGGTGTTGTCGTTGTCTGTGTGCCACGTAAATCCAACAGATTCTAAGTATTGGGCACTTAAGGGTTGTAGTTTTTGTAACTGCATGTTAGCTTCCAAAACTTGAGCTACCGCTTGAGGTGCTTGAAGTAGGGCTTGTTTTATTGCCAAAAAATCCACTTTGTTTATTTGCACTACCACTTGTTGTGGCTGATTTTGCAGCATTGGCAGTGTTTACACTTCGTGAATAGGTTTGTGGCGATTTGTAATTGGTTTTTCGTTGGTTTTGATAGTTTTGGTTGTTAAACAATTTATTTCCAATCCAAGACCCAATCATCGCCCCAGCAATTGAAGAAAGCAACACTCCTCCAAGACCCATACCGCCACTTGAAACTTCCGGATTGGTTAATGCGGAAGTTCCGTTGTCTATTTTAGTGGCTTCTTCTTTGACCAATTTATCGATTTCTTCTTGTGATAAAATTCGTTCGCTTCCATCGAGTTCTCGTAAAACAATACGAGTGGTACTGCTTGGATATTCATCAACAATTTTATAACCACCATCGGGCAATGTTTCAATGATGACAAAAGCTCCTTGCTTTGCATTGGCATCGGTAAAGGCATTTTGTTGACCTTGTTGTTGATTGCCATTAGAACTATCACCACACCCCACAAGCCCAGTAACCAAAATAGCTCCAAGCCCACCAACCATAGCGTAGTCCGATATTTTTTTAATATGATTTCGTTTTTTCAATGTGTAACCCTTTCTTGTGTGTAAAGTTTTATAATATCTATAATGTAGAAATGGTGGGTATTATAGCAAAAGGATTTGGAATAATCAAAAAAGTATTTAAAAAGGAGTTATCTCTTTTTTATAAAAGTAACTTTTTAAAGACATAAGTAAAATTATTTTGTTATAATTTATCGTTAACTTAATACTTCAATTTTTAAAAAAAACTAAGTCATTGACTTATATATAATAACAAGGTATACTTACATATGGAAATTGTTGAAACATCCATTTATACAGAAGATATTACACAACTTTTGAGTGATGATGAATATCAAGAGTTACAAAAGTTTTTAGTAGAA
The DNA here is from genome assembly GCA_041672515.1 of Arcobacteraceae bacterium. Lineage (GTDB taxonomy): Bacteria > Campylobacterota > Campylobacteria > Campylobacterales > Arcobacteraceae > Marinarcus. Next base: position 2,479 of record JBAYZM010000235.1, on the reverse strand, counting down.
CATCCAAAATCGGGAGATATTATCCCAGGTTCTAAAGGACTTAGAAAATTAAGATGGAAACTCAAAAATAAGGGTAAAAGTGGTGGTATAAGAAATATTTACTACTATTATGAAGAACAATATACGTTATACATGATTTATGTCTATGAAAAAAGTAAAACAGAAGATTTAACACCCAAACAAATTGAGATGTTAAGAAAAGCATTTTTAGGAGAGTAATTATGGACGCACACAATTTTGAAAGATTAATGACCAGTGCCAAAGAAGCTAAAGCGATTATGGATGGAAAAAAAGAACCCAGCAGAAAGTTTTTTATGCAAGAACCTAATCCCAAAGATATAAGAGTAAAATTATCACTTACCCAAGAAAAATTTGCAGCATTGATGAATATTAGTGTTCATACGTTAAGAAATTGGGAACAAGGAAGACGACATCCAGAAGGTCCTGCAAGAGTTTTATTGAATGTGGTCAATAATCATCCTGAAGTGCTTATGGAGATGGTTTGATATTTGAATTTTAATATTCCTCTTGAAAACCTAAAGGTTTCCGCTTTTACTTTCTTTATCCGTAAAGAAAGTAACAAAGAAAGCTCTCCACGGCATCGACGGCGAAGCTTCCCTCGCTTATTATTTTATTCTTTTCAGCTCTGTAAAACTCGCTAAAGAGTGCGTTTTGTCCGTTCCGGAATTTAGTCGTTTCACTCCGGCATGCACTCTTCTTAACGCTCAAACAGTTTCGAGCTTGTTTTGAAAAGAATAAAATAAACGCTCGGCGTCTGCTGATGTGGAAATACAATCCCTAGTATTCAAACTATCTTTTATAAATTGAGTATCTAAAAATCTAAACAATATAAAATCAAAAATGTAAATGTCCTTATCCCTCTATTCCAACATCTGCAAAAGCCGAACGTTTGATTTCTATTTTCGGAAAAGCCCGAAACTGTTTGAGCAAACAAATGACCTAAACGGTCATTTTTTGTGAGTTTTGCAGGGCAGAAAATAGAAATCAATAAGTGAGGGAAGTCGAAGACCTTTGAAGCCGTTGGTGGTTTTGCTTACTTTGTCCACACAAAGTAAGAGAAGCGGAAACTTTTAAGTTTTCAAGAGAGATATTTTATAAGATATATATTTTAAAATAATTGCAAATTTTATTATATTTATGTGATAATGTATAAATTTTTTAAAGGACTAATATGGATTTGGCAAAAATAAAAGAATTTGCACAACATGAAGAAAAAAAATTAGAAAGCTTAACAGTTCGGGTATATCCATTGACTGATGACAGAAATCAAGGGCGTGATGAATTTATGAGAGATTATGCAAGAATTTTATATTCATCTTCTTTTAGAAGATTACAAGGAAAAATGCAACTTTTAGGTATTAATGCAACAAATTTTAATAGAAATCGATTGACACATAGCCTTGAAGTTGCACAAATAGCGCGTTCAATAGCTCAAAATCTTGGTATTAGAAATCCTGTTGTTACTGAAAGTTGTTCATTAGCCCATGATTTGGGTAATCCACCTTTTGGACATTATGGTGAAGTTATATTAAATGAATTATCAGCTGATATAGGTGGATTTGAAGGAAATGCCCAAACTTTTAGAATATTAAGAAAGCTTGAAAAGAAACATCATGAATATGAGGGATTAAATTTAACAATAAGAACTTTATTAGGTGTTACAAAATATTTTAATAGAGGCAATGAAAATAATAAAAAATTTCTATATACAGAAGATTATGATTTTTTAAAAAGTCAATTAAATAAAAATAATTTAACAATAACAAAAAGTATTGATGCACAAATTATGGATTTGTCTGATGAAATAGCTTATGCAGCTCATGATTTAGAAGATGCCTTAAGCTCAGGGATAATCAGTCTTGGAGAGATAGTTCATGAATTTAAAATAAGCGATGATTTTTCATCAGCATATGAAGAATTCTCAAAGCTAACTCAAAAAGTACAAGAAACGGCTTTAAAATGTATAAAACTTAAGACATCAGAAGAATATTCTGCAGTGTTAAGAAAAGAGTTAACATCAGAAATTGTTAATACGCTATGTCAAAAAATTGCAATTGTTAAAACAAAAAATAATACAGAAGAACTAGGATATAAAAATAATAATAAATTGGCAGAGGGATTAAAGAAATTATTATTTAAAACTATTTTAAGGAAAAAAGATATTCAGCATTATGAAAAAAAAGGTGAAAAAATAATTAGAGGATTATTTGAAGTTTATACGGATACTTCATACAACAAAAATAATATTCTTTTACCCGCTGAATTAAGAATCCTTCAAAATGAAAATACTTCTAACACGAGATTAGTCATAGATTATATTTCTGGAATGATGGATTCTTATGCAGAACAAGAATATATAAAATATTTTGGGCAAGGATCTCTAGAACAATTATATTTTAAGAAATAATATAAAGGGATTATGATAACTGAGTGGTTTTGCATTTAAAAAATAAAAGCA
>JBAYZM010000234.1:0-3963 GCA_041672515.1 Arcobacteraceae bacterium | reverse complement strand
TCCGTCCGGATAAAAAGTAATCGTTTTTGTAACCGTAGTTGTTGAAAGATTTTGGGTTAAAACCAATACTTGTTTTTCTTGTGTCGCATCGATTTGTGATTGATTGGCAATAACATTGACTTTAAAGGCTTCATCATTGACATTGGCATCTGAAAATCGCACTTCCAGTGGTCGCAATTGGTTAGCATCAAACAATTTAATTTGATTGGCTTCTTCGTTGATATATTTACTCTCTTGAAGTGTAACTTGTGCAATTCGACCTAAGGTATCAATTTCATAAATACTTTTATTGGTTTTAATAACCGAAGCGATGTTTTTTGATGCAATTGCATTTGAATCGGGTGCTTGTATACCAGCGGGTGTTCCTAAAGCAGGTGCTTGTGCTTCTTGTACGGGTGCTTGATTCGTGTGAGTTACATTTTGTGATTGTGCCGCTTGTTCTTTTAATTTTGTTTCTTGTTGAGGCTTTAATACTAAAAACTCATACGCTAAAAAAAATGCAAAAACGACCAATGTCATAATCAACATTCGTTTTTGCATACCATTATTACTGTTCATATTTGGATTCATTCTTCTTTTTCCACTCCCAATTTTTGATTACCATCGATTTATCTTTAGATACTGGAATATACCAATATTTAACTTGTATTTTTTTAAAAACAATATCGTGTTTATTTCTATTTTTGACTATAGGATAGTCAAACCCACCTTTAAAAAGTTGGTTGCATTTTAATATGCGTGCTATTGTAAAATAAATCGCCTTAAAAAAACTATTATTTTCTACCTGCCATAGGGCATATTCTGAACAAGATGGGTAGTATCTACAACTTTTTGGTTTTAATGGGGATATAAATTTTTGATAAAACTTAATTAAAAATTTTAAAATAAGTTTCATTTAAATATCTCTAATCTTTTAAAGGCAAAATTGAAATCTTTTTTGAGTTTTTCAAAATCATTTTCATTGATTTTTTCTTTAGCCACAAAAATATATTTTCCAAGTTTGATACTGTTTTCATAGGATAAAAACAGAGCACGTAATCTTCTTCGTGCTTTGTTTCGTAGGACTGCGTTTCCAATTTTTTTAGAGGTAACAAAAGCCAATTTAAGTTCTTCATCTGGCTTGTAGAAAGCTACAAAGGAGTCAGTATGCCACTTTTTAGCATACTTGTATAAAGCGTTGAACTCTTTTGTACTATTTAGTCTATGGGGTTTGCTTAAACAGCTAATCTTTTTCTACCCTTAGCTCTTCTGGCATTGATAACTTTTCTTCCACTTTTTGTTTTCATTCTAACTCTGAAACCGTGTGTTCTTTTTCTAGGCGTGTTATGCGGTTGATATGTTCTTTTCATATTCGTAAGTATCCTCTTTTTGCAAATTAAGTTGCGAATTTTAGTTAAATTAAGCTTAATCTTTTATTATGTACAAAGTAACCAGTGAGCAAAACCACGTTACTGGTTACTCGTCACTTGTTACTTTTTTGATTATCCAATTTTAACAACTACCTCATCATTTTCAACATCAAATACAACATTACTTCCCTCTTTAATTTTATCTTCTAAAATTAAATCCGCCAATTGGTCTTCAACGACCTCATACAAGGCTCGTTTGAGTGGTCTTGCACCATATACTGGATCAAATCCTACTTTAGCAATATACTCTTTGGCACTTTGACTTAAGGTAATGGTAATCTCTCGTTGTGCGACTTTTTGTTTAATGTCTGCAAACATAATTTCCACAATATTCGTAATTTGCTCTAAACCTAATTGTTCAAAAATAACAATATCGTCCAATCGATTTAAAAACTCTGGTTTAAAATAGGCTTTAATTTCACTCAAAACTGCAGCTCTTCGTTCTTCTTTATCGTTGATTTCAATAATTTTTGCACTTCCAATGTTAGACGTTAAGATAATAATGGTGTTTTTAAAATCAATCGTTACCCCTTTATTGTCGGTTAATCGTCCATCATCTAACACTTGCAGTAAAATATTAAACACATCGGGATGGGCTTTTTCAATTTCATCAAATAAAATTACACTGTATGGTTTTCGTCGTACGGCTTCGGTGAGTTGCCCTCCTTCATCGTATCCCACATACCCTGGTGCTGCTCCAATTAAACGGCTTACGGAATGTTTTTCCATATATTCACTCATATCAAATCGAATCAACGATTTTTCATCATCAAACAAAAATTTGGCTAAGGTTTTGGCACTTTGAGTTTTTCCCACTCCTGTTGGTCCTAAAAACATAAACGAACCAATGGGTCTACTGTTTTCACTCAATCCGGCTTTATTTCTCTTAATAGCTCGGCTAATGGCTTTTATTGCTTCATCTTGCCCAATAACATCCTCTTTTAAAACTTCTTGCACTTTTAAAATTCGCTCTTTTTCACTGCTGAGCATTTTATTGACGGGGATTCCCGTCCATTTACTCACAATTGTAGCAATGGATTCTTCATCGACACTGTTTCTTAAAAGAGTTCCCTCTTTTTGCATTTGTTGCCATTTTTCTTCATTTTGTTTGATTTTATTTTCCAATTCTGGAATTTCACCGTACTCAATTTTGGCAGCTTCTTCAAATTTTGATTCTCGTTTAGCGATAAACGCTTTATTTTTTAGCTCTTCTATTTTTGTTTTTAAACCAGATGTGGCATTAAAGGTCTCTTTTTCATTGCTAAATTGTGTTTCTAAACCTCGTTTTTTCTCATCTAAATTGGCCAACTCTTTTTCAATCTCTTCAACGCGTTTGGCATTTTTCTTTTTATCTTCCATCAACAACGCTTGCTTTTCAACATTAAGGGTGGTAATTTCTCGCTTAACTGTTGATAAAACAAGTGGTTCACTCTCTATTTGCATTTTAAGTTCAGCCGAAGCTTCATCGATTAAATCAATCGCTTTATCGGGCAAAAATCGATCCCCAATATAGCGGTCACTCAGTTTCGCAGCTGCGACTAACGCACTGTCATTAATCGTAATATTGTGGTGCGTTTCAAGTCGTTCTTTTAATCCTCTTAAAATATGAATGGCTTCATTGACCGTAGGTTCATCCACCGAAACGGGTTGAAATCGTCTTTGAAGCGCGGTATCTTTTTCAAAATACTTTCGATACTCTTTAAGTGTTGTTGCGCCAATCGTGTGCAACTCACCCCTTGCAAGGGCTGGTTTTAAAATATTCGCAGCATCCATGCTGCCTTCACTTGCCCCTGCTCCTACGATGGTGTGAATTTCATCGATAAATAAAATGATATTTCCCGCTTTTTTAACTTCATCAATAACCGCTTTGAGTCGGTCTTCAAACTCTCCTCGATATTTTGCTCCAGCAATTAGTGCACTCATATCCAACGTGATGACTTTTTTATTTTGCAAACTCAAAGGCACCTCTCGTGCGACAATTCTTTGAGCCAAACCTTCAACAATAGCGGTTTTACCCGTACCTGGTTCTCCCAGTAAAATAGGATTGTTTTTGGTTTTTCTTATTAAAATCTGCATCATTCGCTGAATTTCTTCATCTCGTCCAATAACAGGGTCTAACTCTCCATCAATGGCACGTTTATTTAAGTTAATCCCATATTTTTCCAAAGAATCCAAAACATCATCACCGCTTTGACTCTCTATTTTAGCTCCACCTCTTATGGCTTCTATGGTTTTTTTTAATTCACTGATATCCACATATTTTGCAATAACTTCTTTGAAGACTTTATTGTCTAAATTTGCCAATAACAAGGTATCAATCGCGATGTATTTATCCCCACTGCTGGACATCAAACCTTGAGCTTTTTGCAGCGCTTCAACCACACCTCTTGAGATTTTAATATTCTCTTTAGTTACCGTTGAAACTTGCGGAAGTTTTAAAGCAAAGCTTTTGATATCCAGCTCAATAGCTGTTTTATCTTTATTCATTTTATTAAACACTTGGTTTAATAAAGAGTTGGTATTGGTTAACAACGCCCAAATAATATGTACAAAT
>JBAYZM010000233.1:0-3993 GCA_041672515.1 Arcobacteraceae bacterium | reverse complement strand
AACAACGAATTAAACTTTTCAAACAAGGCACACAAAAACTTGAAATGTCAAACGATGCGTTTAATTTCAAAATCGTTGATGGTGGATTTGTCTATCAAGATGCCGATTTTGTAGAAGAAGATGAAGTAAAAAATAGTGAGCTTAAATCAAAACGAGAAGCCAGTGCACAAGAGAAAAAAGATATGGAAATTGCCTATAAAGTTGCCTCTTTAACCAAATCAAACTGCGTAGTGTATGTGAAAAATTCAGCCATGGTGGCTGTGGGAATGGGTATGACTTCAAGAGTAGATGCTGCCAAAGCAGCGTTAAGAAAAGCAGAAGACTTAGGGATTGATGTCAGCGGTTCAGTACTAGCCAGTGAAGCTTTTTTCCCATTCAGAGACAGCATTGATGAAGCCAAGAAAGCAGGTGTAAAATGTGTAATTGAACCAGGGGGAAGTATTCGAGATGAGGAGATTATTGAGGCTGCTAATGAGTTTGGGATGGCGTTGTATTTCTCAGGGAAAAGACACTTTCTCCACTAAAAAAGATTGAAAGAGTGATTTTATAAGCACTCTTTCTTCATAACTCTGCGTTAGAAAACAAAGCATTCTACTCACTTACTTCAAGTAAGCTCCTACGAATGCTTCATTTCCTGCCTTGATTTATTTTGAAATAGCACTCCTAAAATCATTCTTTTGGAAATATAGGATTCTTTGAAATATTAAGTTCAAACTATCTTTATCTAAATTGAATAAAAAAAAATCCAAACTATAAAAAATCAAAAATGCAAATGTCCTTATCCCATTATTTCCAACATCTGGAAAAGCCGAACGTTTATTTTTCTTTTCGGAAAAGAGTTACAACTGTTTGAGTAAATAAAGGTGCTAAATGCACGTTTATTTATGAGTTTTGTAACTCAGAAAAGAGAAATAATAAGAGAGGGAACCCAAAGGGCTTTGAAGCTTCGTTGGTGGTTTTGCTTACTTTGTCCACACAAAGTAAGAGATGCGGAAACCTTTATGGTTTTCAAGAGAAATATTTTTAATCTTTTAATGATTTTATCATTCTTATTTGTAAATTAACAAAATATATGTTTTCCTATTTTTTAGAGGACATTTAAGTGGAAATTCAACCTCAGGGGTGTAAATCGTAAATCTTAAATGAACATAAAAACTATTTCAAAAACTTAAAATAAATTAAAATATATTTTAAATTACAATGTTATTGATAGTAAAATGTGTAATAACCCCTTATGTAAGATATTCATCATAGGTGTTTTGATATACGACATATTTTATGTATGTTCTTTGTCATTTTTTAGGGTGTTTTATATATAATGTAGGTTTATTAAATAGTTAAAACACTAAAGGAAATAAAATTGAAACCAAAAGTTTTTGTCGCTTCATCTGTTGAAGGTTTAGATATCGCATATCCATTACAAGTAAATCTCGAACATGATGCTGATATTACTGTATGGAGTCAAGGTGTTTTTTCTCTATCTATTACACCGCTAGATTCAATTACTGAAGCATTGAGTTCTTCTGACTTTGGGATATTCGTGTTTAGTCCTGATGATGAAACTAGAATGAGAGGAAATGTCAGTGATACTGTTAGAGATAATGTCATCTTTGAGCTTGGATTATTTATTGGAAAGTTAGGGAAAAGACGCTGTTTCATTGTAATGCCAGATAATATAGATATGCATATCCCAACAGACTTAGTTGGTGTGACACCTGCTAAGTATTCTGGAGAAAGAGATAAAAGTGAAATAGCTGCTGCATTAGGTCCCGCTTGTCATGAAATACGTCAAGCAATGAAGTTGCAAGGTTCATTTAACGGATCTTCATCACATCAAAAAATTCCAGCCAATGATCATGATAATTACGATGAAAATGATAAAGTTGTTTTACTAGAATCTTGGTTACTAAATGAAGCTGAAACAGGTAAAGCTATTAAGTATATTGATGTAGATAACCATCTGAAGCTTGAACTTGGGTCTACAAAAAAATTACTACCAGCTGTTCTTAAAAGGAATACAAGCTTTAATATAGATATTAGTGGTAACAATGTATTTAAATTGAATTATAACGTTAAATATAATGCTGGCAATTTAGTTTTTTAACAAATCAGTGGAGCCAATAAATTACCCTGCGAGCAATTTATTTCCTCGTTCCCAACTTCCAAAGTTGGGAATGAATACTTAATCCTCTACGCATTAAAATCTAAAAAATCAAAAAGGTATAATCTTTTTATTTAAACAAACAATATACTTCATTTTGCTAGAATGACTCATATTTTAAATATTGGAGTCTGTTATGACAGCACTTAAACAAGAACAACTTTTCGATGAAATAGATATTTTACCCATAGATTTAAAAACTAAAATGGTTGATAAAATATTAGCCAGTATCACACCTTTAAACAGCGAAATAGATAAATTATGGATAAAAGAAGCCAATAAAAGAAAACAAGAAATCGAGTCAGACTCCGTTACTTTAGTTGATGGAGATGAAGTTTTCAAAAAAATTTCTCAAAGACTTAACTCATAAATGACCTACTATTTCCATCCCGATGCGGAACTTGAATTAAATGCTTCAGTTGATTATTATGAAGCGTGTAAAGATGGTCTTGGGTCAGAGTTTGCATACGAAGTTCACAAGACAATCCAAAGAATTTTAGAGTTTCCGACCTCTTGGCAAAAACTGGATATAGAGATAAGAAGATGTTTAACCAATAGATTTCCCTTTGGAATCGTTTATTATCAAAAAGATAAAGCGATAATTATTTTAGCGGTTATGCAACTTAACAGAAAACCAAATTACTGGAAAAGTAGAAAATAATAGTTTTTGAATACACCCCAAAGGTTGAATCTTTACTTATTCGTTCGTTCTTAACTTCTAAAATTAAGAAAAAAAATCTGAGGACAGAATGCTCATTAAAGTATTCTCTTGAAGACCTTTAGGTTTCCAAGAGAGATATTAAAAAAATTACATCTTTCAACAAAAAAGCACATAAAAATTACAATATGCAATATTTTTAATCCCAAAAAACTTTTTCTGATACGATACTCCTAAAAAATTTTAGGAGTATTCAATGCAAAACAATTCAAAAATTACACACAATCCAATCGTAGATGACAAAATATTTGTTATCCGTGGTGTGCAAGTTATGATTGATAAGGACTTAGCAGAACTTTATCAAGTGGAGACAAGAGCATTAAATCAAGCAGTCAAAAGAAATATTGACAGCTTTCCATCTGACTTTATGTTTGAATTAACAAACAACGAGAAAAATGAGCTTATCACAAAATGTGATAACCTACAAAATCTTAAATATAATCCTTCTGCAATTAAAGTTTTTACAGAACAAGGTGTTTACATGCTTGCTACAGTTTTAAAAAGTAAAATTGCCAGAGAGGTTAATATCTCTATTATGAGAACATTTACCCGACTTAAAAACCAATCTGTCCCATATTTTGACATTATAAAACGACTTGAAAACTTAGAAACTGAAGATAATAAAACAAAAGAATTATTACACAAAGTCGTACAAGTTATAAACTCTATGCAAGAACTTCAAAATGAAGCAGAAAAAACTACTTCAAAAATTGGCTTTGTCAAAGAATAGGGCAGATGAGATTATGGGAAATAAATTGTTTTGTATGAGGTTATTTTTGTCATAGAATAAATATTTTACGTTACTTTTTAGTGATAATTAATATATAAGTGGTTATTATGAGTCATATGCTTCAAAGGAACTGCGATGTCAACTTCTAAAATCAGCTACAAGTATTTTCGTATTGATAAAGTTGTAATAACAAAAAACTCTATTTTGATGTATGATTTATATAAAAAAAACAGCGAAAACAAAGCCGATTTATTTTTACGTAAACACGTACCTATTGTAAGTGATATTTATAATGAACTCATGAACAAAGAGTGTTATTTTTTTGTCAACGAAGAGGAAAAATCAGAATATGATAAACATCTCATACGAATAACTGGCAAAAAT
>JBAYZM010000232.1:0-4011 GCA_041672515.1 Arcobacteraceae bacterium | reverse complement strand
CAAAAAGAGCCTAGCAACAAAAACATACAACGATTTAACACTCAATGAATCGCACTATGCCTTAATCAAACATTTGCAAAAAGATATTAGTTTGGTTGAAGAGCCATTTAAAGCCATGATTGACGAACTTAATATTTCCTATGAAACCCTGTTTGCTCATATTCAAGAGTTTTTAGATGCAGGAGTTATCAGACGATATGCTTCTATTTTAAACCACCGAAACGCTGGATTTAATGCCAATGCCATGGTGGTTTGGGACATTAACGAAGAAAATGCCCAAACCATTGGAAAAGAAGCCGCTTCCTACAGTGCAGTGAGTCATTGCTATTTACGTCCAAAATATGAAAACTGGCAATACAATTTGTTTACCATGATTCACGGCAAAACCAAAGAAGAGACACAAAGCGTTATTGATAATATTGCAAACAGCATCGAACATGCCTCTTATATGCCCTTATACTCTTCCAGAGAGTTTAAAAAAGTGCGTATTGATTACTTCAGTGAAGCATTTTATGCTTGGGAAAAAAACCATTTATAAAGGAAAAAAATGAAATTTTTAGAATTAGAAGGGGCATATCTTGTTATTGGTCTTTTTATACTTGTCGTCACCGCATTCGTAAGTACCCGTTCTTTTGTAGGGAAAAATGCTTTTAAAATCGCCTTCCCTACGGTGTTTGGTGTATTGGCTTTTTGCATTTTAGCCCATTATTTTGTTACTACCAATCGAATGGAAAGTGTCGAAACACGATTTTTAAATGACAAACCCATTATTTGCGAAAACCGAGCTCAACGAAAAGTGGCTCCTTCCATTATCATTAGCCAACGACAAGGTTGGAGTTTAGAAAACAATGTATTCACCAGCCCCGAATACAGCCGCCCTTTTCACAGTGCGAGATGTTTGGAACACTTCACGCCTGAATTTCCTGAAGAGAAATAAAAAGTGAAAAGTGAAGAGTGAGTGGTAAGAAGTTAAGAGATGGCAACATAACACTTAACTCTTAGCACTTAACGCATTTTTAAAGAAAATAGTGAGACAACTCCTCTTTTTTGATACGTTTGTTTTTCGTATCTATCAACCCTTCATCTTTAAAAACTTTCAGTGTTCTTGAAAGCGTTTCTGGGGTCATATTCAGCAGTTGGGCGATCAATATTTTTTTGGTTTTAAAGAAATCTTTTTCATTATCGCAAATATATTTTGCCACTTTTTCTTTGGTGTCTAAAACCAATTGCGTGGAAATAATACTCTCTAAATTTTTGATTTTTTGAATCAATGAAATTTGCATATTAAAACACAATTCGGGATTTTTTAGCATGATGGCTTTGAGTTTTAGAAAATCAATTTTAAGCACTTCCACTTCGGTAAATGCTTGTGCGGTTGCAGGGTACGGGATTTGTTGAAAACTGGCAGCTTCTGCGATGAGTTCATTGCTTTGAAAATATTTCAGCACCAACTCTTTGCTGTTGGTGGCGGTTTTATAGAGTTTAATAATCCCTTTGGTTAATATGTGCAAATATTTGGGTTCATCGCCTTCGTAAAAAACAATATTGTCTTTATTGAGTTTGACTTCATGCGTAAACTCTTCAATCATTTTTAAAGTCGCTTCATCGAGTTGTGAAAAAATAAATATCTCTTTGAGTTTGGTTTTCATGGTTTATCCTTTTATGTGTGTATAGGCTTCATTGACACTTTCAAACCGCTTAGCAACCACCAGTAAAATTGCTGCATTGAGTTGTGCTAATGCCAACAACTCCTCACTGGGATTTTTTAAGAGTTCTAAGTTTTGTTCCAGTGTAATTTTCTCATAGGTTTGCGTGTAGTGTATCCCCAAAGATTCTAATGTCATACTTTGTTCCACAATTTCATCGCCGTTTTTCACCCAATATTTAAAATCATCAAACACTTCGGGATTGCCTTCATCGCCTTTGATAATCATCATATTTTCATATTTTTCACCAAACAAATCAAAATATTTTTTAACATAAGGTTTATGAAAAGCTGAAGTGATTGCATAGTGCGAATTAGCCGGTTGCAACAACTTTTCAACGGTGTTAAAAATGGTTCGCATGTACAATTTTTTTCGTAAAGGAGTCAATGCGGATAACTCTTTAAAGTAATTGCTTCGGTCAAAAAAGTGAAGATTATCAGGCAGTTTTACAGCAGTTGCAACATCTTTTACGGTTAAACCACTTTTAGCAGGTTGCTCTAAATCGCCTGAAATGACCAAATCAAAGGGAGCAATATGTTTATTTTTTTGGAAAAAACTCTCTAATATTTGTGCGGTTAAAGGAAATAAAAAAGGTTGGTCAGTTTTGCCATCATAAGAAAATCCCAGTTCAATACTTTGTGGAATATTAACTCGTTGCAGATATTTATCAAAAGAGTCTAAACACCCTTTTAACTCCTCATTGCTTTCAAGTTTGACTCGCAAACACATTAAAAATGCTGCTGATTGTTCACTTTCGCATTGATTTTCTAAAATTTGTTGGATGGCATCTTTAATTTCATTGTGCGTTAAATCTTTGTTTGATTTAGGTCCCGTGGCTACGGCTTTAATATAGGTAAAAAAACTCATTGTATTCTCCTTGTGTAACTTTGTTATAGTAACATATTCTTGTTGCAACTACAAAGTTTCGTGCAATTAAGACACTATTTATCTTAATTAAAACTTATGAAATTTGACTACGGTCAAAGATTATGTTTTCGCAAAGTGTTACAATGACTTGTTTAGATACAGAAAATTTTAAAGGAGAACAACATGGCGCTTTCAAGAAGAGATTTCTTAAAAAGTTCGGCAGCAGCCAGTGCAGCTGCAGCAGTTGGAATGACAGTTCCAGCGACATTGAGTGCAGCGGCCAACGAGGCTGAATCAAGTTGGAGATGGGACAAGGCAGCTTGTAGATTTTGTGGTACGGGTTGTGGAATTATGTTAGCAACCAAAGAGGGGAAAATCGTTGCTGTCAAAGGTGACCCAGCCGCCCCAGTTAATCGAGGGTTAAACTGTATTAAAGGGTACTTTAATGCAAAAATTATGTACGGAGCGGATCGATTAAAACAACCATTACTACGAGTTGATAACAATGGAAATTTTGATAAAAATGGTAAATTTGCTCCAGTTAGCTGGAAAAGAGCGTTTGATGAAATGGAATTTCATATCAAAAAAACACTCAAAACATCTGGACCTGAAGGGGTTGGGATTTTTGCTTCTGGGCAATACACTATTATGGAAGGATATGCTGCTCAAAAAATGATGAAAGCAGGATTCAGAAGTAATGCCATTGACCCAAATGCAAGACACTGTATGGCGTCTGCTGTTGTTGGTTTTTATCAAACATTTGGTATTGATGAACCAAGTGGTTGTTACGATGACATTGAATTAACCGATACGATTGTATCTTGGGGTTCAAATATGGCAGAAATGCACCCAATTTTATGGTCAAGGGTAACTGATAGAAAGCTGAGTGCTCCTGAAAAAGTTAAAGTTATTAATATGTCAACTTATACGCACAGAACTTCTGATTTAGCGGATATTGAAATTATTTTTACACCCAATACTGACCTTGCTTTATGGAACTATATTGCACGAGAAATCGTCTATAATCAGCCTGAAGCCATTGATTGGGATTTCGTTAAAAAGCACATCGTATTTGCTGCTAGTCCAATTAACTTAGGTTATGGTATGAGAAGAAGCGATGAAAAATCTATTGTAGAAGGGAAATATTCTGCAAAAGAGATGGAAATTATCTCTAAAGAGATGCAAAAGAAAGTCTCTGCCACTGAAGCTCCTGCCTTAGCTCCTTATGGATATAAAGAGGGCGACATGATGGTCAATAAAAATGCCGGTCTTGCGCATTGGGAAATCTCATTTGAAGAGTACAAAAAATTCTTAGCTCCTTATACTTTAGATTATGTGGCAAAAATCTCAAAAGGAAATCCAGATGAAGATATTAATGAATTTAAGAAAAAATTACAAACATTAGCCAACCTTTATATTGAAAAAGACCGAAAAGTGG
>JBAYZM010000231.1:0-4058 GCA_041672515.1 Arcobacteraceae bacterium | reverse complement strand
ATGGCTTTGATATTGGTTGCAGCATTTAAAAATTTTTCATCCACATCAGTTGAACTTCGTGTAATGGCAATATCTGCATCTTTAATAATATTAAGAAGTTCAGTTTTGCTTATGTCAGCTGCATAGACATAGTTAATATCTTCTGTAGTTTTTAATATTTCCAATCCAGCTTCATGAATATGGTCACAAACTACAATTGTATGCTTACTCATCTAGTAAAATCCTTGAATTATTTAATTTGGTCTTTTATAATATCACCCAGTGTCATAGAAGAGTCATCATTAATTGATTTTAATGTTTCTCGCTCTTTTTGCACTTCTAATCTTCTAATTGACAATCGTACTCTGTTCTTTTTAGTATCGATATTAACAACGACTGCTTCAATTTCATCGCCAATTTTAATATCTTCTTCTTTTAAAGGACCAAAATCTTCTTTTCTAATTAATCCATCTAAATTGTCTTCAAGTTTAATAAAAAGACCAAACTCTTTGTTGTCTTTAATTGTACCTTGAACAATATCTCCCACGTTGTGAGTTTTTTCAAATGCTTTTGCAGGTGAATCAGAAATTTCTTTAATAGAAAGAGAGATATTTTCTTTATCTTTATCAATTTTAATAATTCTGGCTTCTACGTCATCGCCTTTTTTGAAAAGTGATTTGCATTTTGCATTAGAATCCCAAGAAGCTTCTTCATTGTGAAGTAATCCATCCACGTCACCAATCGTAATAAAGGCACCAAAGTCAGTAATAGTAGCTACTTTACCGTTAATGATATCGCCTACATTGTGTTCTTTAGTGAATTTTGTAAAGGGTTTTTCTTGTAAATTTTTTAAACTTACTCGTAATCTTTTTTTCTTAACGTTAAGTTCAATTACTTCAACGTTAATCTCTTCACCAATTGTTAAAAGATCTTTTGGATTTTTTAAGTTTTTATTCCATGAAATTTCAGAAACGTGTAAAAGTCCTTCGATGTCATTTCCTAAATCTACAAATGCTCCATAACTTTCAAAGTTAGAAACGGTAACTGTAATGGCATCACCTACATCTAATTCGTCTTTAATCTCTTCCCAAGGATTAGGTAAGGCTGCTTTAATTGAAAGTGATAAGTGTTGTTTGACTTTATCATACGATAAAACAATAACGGTAACTTCATCACCCTCATTGTAATAATTAGCAGGATTTACTGGTCCTTTGTATGAAATTTCATTGTAATTAACCAATCCGTCAATTCCATCTAAATCAACAAACATACCGTACGAAGTAATTTTTTTGATAATTCCATTGACAGGGTCTTTTTTCTCTAAAATATCTGCAACTTTTGAATCTTTAACTTGTTTGCTGTCTTCAATTAATTTTTTTCGTGAAATAATAATTGAACTTTGTGCTTCATTTACTTTTAAAACTTTGGCTTTGATTTTTTTACCAAGTGCACCAATAGTTTTTAAATACGATTGTGCCATCGGCATAAAATATTCACAACCGTCTTCATCTTCAACAATAAAACCACCTCTTTTTTTAATAGAAGTAATTTTACCTTCAATGGTAACGTCTTCTACGTTTTCACCATATTTTTTGATAAAATCATCAAATTTTGTTTTTTGTAAAACTTTTCTATGAGAAATAGATGGTCGCTCACCTCTGTTTCCTGTAAGCATAACAGGAATAACATCTCCCACTTTATATTTCACTTCACCATTGACTGTAATTTCAGAAATAGGAAGTCGACCTTCAACTTTTTGTCCTACATCAACAAGTACATTCTCACCAGTAATTTCAATAATTACACCATCAACTACAGAGTTGTTTTCACTATTTTCTAAAGACTCATTAAGCATTTGCTCAAAGTCAAAGTCTTCACCAAGTTCAATATCTTCGATACCCATATTTTTCCTTCATATTAACCGTTATTTATTAAATCCGTAGATTATAGCCAAAAGTTTCTTAAAGAAATAATTTAGAGTGCTTGAATTTCGTTGACGACTTCTTGAATAATCCAGTCCGGAGTCGAAGCTCCCGCTGTTATTCCACAGAGATTTTTATTTGTAAACCAATCAAAATTGAGTTCATCTTTATTCTCAATCAGATAGCTGTGTTGACAATTTTCTAAGCAAATTGAATAGAGTTGTTTGGTATTAGAAGAGTTTTTCCCCCCAATGACAATCATGATGTCAACCTCTTTGGAGAGTTCTCGTGCGGCATCTTGATTTTCAAAGGTTGCATCACAAATGGTATTAAACACACGCACTTCTTTGTTTTTCAAAATCAAGGCATTAACAATTTGTAAGTAGGTCTCTTTTTTTTTGGTCGTTTGCGCCACAGTGGCAATTTTATCGTATTTGAAGTGAATATTTTCAAGGGCATTTAAATCCTCAATGACATGTACATCGTCACTGGCATACGATTTTACCCCTTTAACTTCAGGATGTTCTTCATCACCAAAAATTAAAACGGAGTATTGTTCAGCTGACATTTTTTTGACTATTTGTTGAGGCGTAGTTACAAAAGGACAAGTCGCATTAATGACTTTGGCATCTTTTTGTTTTAAAAGTTTGAGATCATTTTTAGGAATACCATGCGTTCGTATAATAACCGTATCATGCTCTTTAACATCGTCTAAATTATGATACAACCCTACATTGTAGTCGTTTTTTAAGCGGTTAATCTCATTTTGATTATGAATCAAAGGTCCCATAGTAGAAGAGTTTTCATAGGTTTCTGCTATTTTAATGGCGCGTTTTACCCCAAAACAAAAACCATAACTCGACGCCAATTTAACGTTCACATTAGCCTCGTAACGTTTTAAGTATTTCCGTAAAGTTTGGAAAAGAGGTCAAAATACACTCGGTATCTTCTATTTCCATACCACAAAACAGTCCAGCAACTGCAAAACTCATGGCAATTCGATGGTCTCCATGCGAATTAATAGTAGCTTTGTGAAGCGTTCCCCCAACAATCTCGTAACCATCGTCAAACTCAGTATAAGAAACACCGCATAATTTCAAGTTATTTACAACACTTGCAATTCTATCACTCTCTTTAACACGTAACTCTTTGGCGTTGCTGACTTTGGATTTTCCTTTTGCTAAAGACATGGCAATACTTAAGGCGGGCAGTTCATCGATGAGCCATGAAATATTTTCAAAAACCTGAACCCCTTTGAGTTCTTTATGTGAAACAATAATATCACCAATAGGTTCATAGACATTTTCATTTTCAATAAATAAAACCTCTGTACCCATTCGTTGTAACACTTTATACGCTTCAATCCGTGTAGGATTAAGCGTAACATTTTTAATGGTTACACTTGAATTAGGAATAATAGCAGCCGCAACCGCAAAGAAAAATGCAGAAGAAGGATCCGTTGGTACGGTGATATTTAAAGGTTTTAAGGGAGCTTTTAAAGGCTCAATTTCAATAAATCCTTCTTCATTGGTATGAAGATTTGCACCCATTCCTTTGAGCATTCGTTCCGTGTGGTCACGTGTGAGTTCATTTTCTTTGTATTTTGAAACCCCATTGGCTCTTAAGGCTGCTAAAATCATGGCCGATTTCACTTGTGCTGAATCAATTGGAGAGATATAGGTAAACGCGTTTAATGTTCCACCCCGAATAAATAAAGGTGCTTTATTTCCCTCTTCTCTTCCATCAATTTTTGCTCCAATGCTTCGTAACGGATCAGCTACTCGTTTCATGGGTCGTTCGTGTAAATATTTATCACCTACAAGTACAAATGCCCCATTCAATGAAGACAAAAATCCACAAAAAAGACGCATTGCTGTCCCTGAATTTCCACAATCTAAGACATTTTTAGGTTCAACAAAATGCTCTTTTGGGGTAATCGTTACATTTCCTCCATCTCGTTGAATGGTTGCGCCTAATTGCTCAACAATACTTAAGGTATTAAGCGTGTCTTCTGCGGTTAAAAAGTTTTTGATATGCGAAGTTTCATTACTTAAAAGCGAAAACATGGCACAACGATGTGAAATGGATTTATCGCTGGCAATGTTGTCGATGACAACATTAAACGGTTGAACTAGTTTTTCTACTAACATTTTAAGC
>JBAYZM010000230.1:0-4065 GCA_041672515.1 Arcobacteraceae bacterium | reverse complement strand
TATCTTAATATTAGCTGATAAAGCACCTACGACTTATTCACATACTTTTCACATAGCCGTAAACAGCCTTGATGCACTGCAACAAATACCAGAAAATACTAAAATACACCTTAAAGTAGACAGTGGGATGCACCGAAATGGAATATCACCCAATGAGCTAGAAGAGGGTATTTTAGGGGCTTCCAAACGAAACTTGCGAATTACTGGGGTTTTCACACACTACCGAAGTGCCGATGAATTAGGCAGTGTCTATTTTTGGCAAAAACAAAATTTTAAACACATAAAACAGCACGTAAAAACACTATGTGAAAAACTTTTTCTACCGATTCCTGCGTTTCATAGCTGCAATTCATCAGCAACGTTTCGTGATAATTCTTTTGATGAAGATATGGTGAGAATTGGTATTGGTCTTTATGGTTATTTAGATACCCATAAGGCATTTGATAATCCAAAATTAAAACCGGTTATGTCTTTGTATGCCAACAAACTTTCAAGCCGAAAAGTATCTAAAAATCAACGTATTGGATATGGTGGAACTTTTCAAATGGAAGAAAATACAGAAGTTTCAACATACGACATTGGATATGGCGATGGATTTTTACGACTCAATGAACGCAAAAGTTATACTACCCCTGAAAATTTTAGAATTTTGGGACGTGTCTCCATGGATAACATTTCACTTAACACCACACAAGAAGAGGTCTGCTTATTTAATGATGTTACAACATTGGCCAAAATACATGACACCATTACCTATGAAATCTTAACCTCTTTAAAACCCACCATTAAAAGGATCATTCAATGAAACTTTTTTTAAGCTTGTGTATTTTTTGCTCTTTATTGTTTTCTTCCGATGATGTTTTCGATAAATTTGAAGACTACAATAAAAAAGATGAATATTTTGAAGCCGGCAAAGAGTATTACAAACAAAAAGATTATGTTCAAGCGTATGAAAACTTTGAAAAAGCAGCTCAATTTGGCAATGATAAAGCCCTTTATAATTTAGGAATTCTCTACAGTAATCAAAATTTTCATCGCTTCAATCCCAAAAAAGCCTATGATATTTTTGATTCTTTGGCGAAAAAAAATCACGCTGCGTCTTTAAATCGAATGGGAATGTACTACTCTTTGGGAGTGGTGGTTGAAAAAGATTATAAATTGGCGGTGGAATATTTTGAAAAAGCATCCAAACTCAATGACATTACAGCCCAATGCAATCTTGCCATGATGTATGCTTCAGGGAAAGGAGTTTTCCCCAACTTTGGACGAGCGCATGTTTTTGCTAAAACGGGCTATCAAGAAGGCAATCCTATTTGTAAAAAAGTGTGGGAAGATTATAATTTGGGAAAATATCCTGAAGACAAAGGGTTTAAGTTTAATTTCTACAATAAACCTTAAAACCCTACTCTTCACCTAAAATATACGCAATTTGTTCTTGCTTTAAATAACGCTCGAATTTTTCAAAGACCTCATTGGTTCTCTCTTCACAACCAGAAGCGATCGATAAAACCACTTCTCGTTTATCCCCTTTTATTTTAGGCAATGAAGAGAGTTCCACGTCTATAGGCACTTCTTTCATCAAAGGAATCAAACTGTTTTCACCGGTATAAGCAGTGAGTGTTTTTCTAAATACCACCGTATCATTTTTTAAATAATAAGTATCCAATGCTTGTAACACCATGGCTTGTGACATCGAAGGAAATCCTGGCGTAAAAAAGTAACGGTTTTCCAAATAAAAGCCCGGAACATTGTTGACCACATTGTCCAACAGTTTTGCGCCTACTGGCACATAGGACATTTCAACTCTGTACGGATAGGCTTCGTCGCCAAACTGTTTGACGATTAAGGCTTTAGCCACTTCATTGTATGCCATTTTACCGTCAGTAAAAGCTTCTGCCGCCACTTTCCGTGTATAATCATCGGGCGTTGCACCAATGCCACCAAAACAAAACATCACGGCCTGAGGGTCTTTTTTTATGAGATTAAAAATATCCAACATAAAAGAGGGGTCATCTTTTATGACAAAACTCGCTTTTTGAACATAGCCTCGTTTTAAAAGTTCAGCATTTAAAAATGCAAAATGGGCATCTTTACGACGCCCATTTAAAAGTTCTGTACCAATAATAACACTGTAAAAGTTAGGAGTTAAAACACCACTCACTTCTTACTTCTCACTTTGGTTTATTTAGCAATTCGAGATTGAATAAAAGCATCCATTTCATCAACAATTTCTTCAATGGTTCTTTCTCCATTGATTTTCTTCAAAATATTTTTTGCTCCATAAAAAGTTTGAATCTCTTCTAATGGCTCTAAAAATACGCTCATTCTATTTTTAAATACTTGAACATTGTCATCCGCCCCTCGTGCACGTCCTAACACTCTGTCACACGCAACTTCTTCGGATACTTCGACTTCAATAACATTGACTAACTCAACTTCTAATTCATTCATTAAATATCGGTCAAGCTCCATCATTTGTTCACCACTTCTTGGGTATCCATCAATAACCACAATATTCGTTGGTGCATTTTTAATGGCATTTACAATGGTTTCAATCACAATTTCAATTGGAACTAAATTCCCTTTGCTGACATACGAATCAATAATTTGACCTCGTTCACTTCCACTTGCAACTTCTGCTCGAAACATATCCCCTGTTGAATAGTGTGTGATACTTTCATGTCGCGCTGCGATTAATTCAGCATCGGTTGTTTTTCCACTTCCTGGCGCTCCGATAATTAAAAAAAGTTTTTTCATAGTCCCTACCTTATTATTTTTACTGTTTAAAAAAGAGTGGTATTTTATCTAAATTCTTCTTTCATACCTATTTTATATACTAACCATTAAACGCATCAAATTGTTTGCTTTTATAGAAATCTTTTTTTATGACAATCTCTTTTTGTTTCTCTTTTCGTCTGGTATCTTTTTCAACAAATATTTTTTTCCGTGTGACGGGGTCAAGTTCTGTGTAATACATCACTGCGGAATAGGTACTGGGAGTGGGCGTAAAAACTTGCGCTTGTTCGGGATTCATTTTGAGTTCGTGTGTCGTAAAGTTTTTAAGTTCGTGCATGTCTTTTTCTTCACATCCAGGATGTGCTGCAATTAAATAATAGGTTAGAAACTGATTTTTACCCGCTTCTTTGTTAAGTTGGTCGTACAACTTTTTAAAATCCACCAAAGATTGCTTCCCTGGTTTTCCCATAAGTTTTAATACTCTGTCGCTGGTGTGTTCTGGGGCAACTTTGAGTTGTCCCGATATATGATGATTGACCAACTCTTTTAAATATTCATAGCCATGTTTTTTATCTTCCGTAATCACATCGTAACGAATGCCAGAAGCCACAAATGCTTTTTTAACCCCAGGAACTTGACGTATATCTTTTAAGAGTTTTAAGTGCCGTGAATGGTCTACTTTCATGACATTACACAATCCGTCGTAATCGACACATCGCATCTCATCACAGGTTCCTTTTTTGAGTTTTTTTCCACACTCATAGCCGTACATATTGGCAGTAGGACCTCCGACATCTGAAATAATGCCTTTAAAATCTTTATAGGTTGTAAACTCTTTGGCTTCGTTTAAAATTGAGCTTTCACTGCGCGTTCGTATCGTTCGCCCCTGATGCACGCCAATGGCACAAAAATTACATTCACCCCAACACCCATGATGCGTTTGAATGGAGAATTTAATCGTTTCTAAACATTTCACTTTGCCTTGGGGTCTATGAAAGGGGTGCAGTTCTCGAGTATGAGGCAAAGAAGATACTTCGTCCATCTCTTGCTCGTTTAAATAATCACACGGTGGATTTTGAATTAAAAAACGCGTGTCAACCGCTTGACACAATCCTTTGGCTGAAATGGGGTCATTGTTTTGATAAAAAGCATCAAATAGATCAATGTATTTCTCTTTATTGTCCAAACACTCTTGGTGCGAAGGCAGTTGAATAAACTCCAACTTTGGCTCTTTGGCAATATAACACACTCCACGTACATCTTTTGGATTTTCTCCATCACGCAGTGCCGCACTGAACTCTTTAATGGCTATTTCACCCATGCCATAAA
>JBAYZM010000229.1:0-4068 GCA_041672515.1 Arcobacteraceae bacterium | reverse complement strand
GGAAAAAATCATTTGGGTGCGTGTTTTAAAATTATTTTAAATCCTTAATTTTATTCTTATTTCACCGTGTAAGGAAACTGCACCGGTGGCATTGTTACGCAATTGAAACCCAACTATGCTATACTATTTCAAAACAATCTTGATAGACCAAAGGATGCACCTGTATGACCACCGTAAGTGATGACCGCTACAAAATGGTTGATAAGACCATGAAAAAATTGGGATATGACCGAAGTGCCTTAATTGAAACACTTCACACCGCCCAAGAAACATTTGGATATTTGGAAAATGAAACGTTAAAGTTTATTGCCAGAAAGCTGAGACTCCCTTTCTCAAAAGTGTATGGAGTTGCAACTTTTTATCATTTTTTCCGACTCAAACCCAATGGAAAACACACTGTTGTTGTCTGTATGGGAACAGCATGTTATATTAAAAACGCTCATTTAATTCTTGAGAAAATCGAAGAACGTTTTAATGTCAAAGTAGGCGAAACCACATCGGACGGTTTGTTATCACTTTTGAGTGCCAGATGTGTTGGGTCATGTTCACTAGCCCCCATTGCGATTTATGACAATAAAGCCATCGGTCACTTAAGCTTAGAACAATCTCTCAAAGAAGCACAGGAGTTAATTCAATGATTCAATCACTCGAAGAGTTACAACTATTGGCTCAAGAAAAAAGAAAACAAGAAGAAGGTTTTACGCAAGAGTTGCGTGTATGTATTGGAAGTTCGTGTGCCTCGTTAGGCTCAAATGAACTCGAAAAAGAACTTGCTCAACATATACAAAACCAAGAAACAACGAAAACATGTAAAGTCAAAGGCGTGGGCTGCAATGGACTTTGTTCTTCGGCTATTATGGTTTCTAACTATGACAAACAAAAACATCAAGAGACCCTTTATGAACAAGTCACTCAAGAAGACATTCCTGCTTTAGCCAATGCATTTCAAGACAGTACGGCTTTAAAAGAAAAACTGTGTGATATGACCAGTGCTTTTTTTACCAAACAGAGAAAAATTGTTTTAGAAAATGCGGGAATCATTGACCCCGATGATATTGAAGACTACATTGCCCATGAGGGTTATTTGGCTTTATTTACTGCACTTGAAGAGTTAAGTGCCAATGAAATTATTGAAGAGATTAAATTAAGTGGTTTACGAGGACGAGGTGGAGGTGGTTACCCTACTGGTTTAAAATGGGAAACCGTTTCCAAAGTTGAAAGTGAACAAAAATACATTGTGTGTAATGGAGATGAGGGAGACCCTGGGGCATTTATGGACAGAGCCGTTATGGAAGCAGACCCTCATAAAGTCATTGAGGGTATGATTATTGCAGGATATGCGTGTGGAGCAAACAAAGGCTACATTTATGTTCGTGCTGAGTATCCTATTGCTGTTGAAAAACTCAATCGTGCCATTAAACAAGCCAGAAAATACGGAATTTTAGGAACCAAAATTGCCAGTACCAGTTTTGATTTTGACATTGAAATTCGTTTGGGAGGAGGTGCATTTGTGTGTGGTGAAGCCACCGCATTGGTTGCTTCCATTGAAGGAAAACGAGGAAATCCACGTCAAAAGCCACCCCATTTGAGTGACCACGGTTTATGGGAAGCGCCAACGGTGTTAAACAATGTTGAAACCTTTGCCAATATTGCACCCATTATTCGTAATGGAGGACAATGGTATAAGAACATTGGTACACCCACGTCAACAGGAACCAAAGTATTTGCACTAACAGGACACATTAAAAACACCGGTTTGGTTGAAGTACCTATGGGAATGACTTTACAAGAGCTAATTGATGAAATAGGCGGAGGCGTTCCTCAAGGAAGTCAACTCAAAGCCATTCAAACAGGAGGTCCAAGCGGTGGATGTATTCCTAAAGAACTTTTGCATACGCAAGTGGATTATGAATCATTTAAAGCCATTGGCTCAATTATTGGAAGCGGTGGACTTATTGTTATGGATGAAAATTCTAATATGGTTGAAGTCGCTCGATTTTTTATGGATTTTTGTAAAAGTGAATCGTGTGGAAAGTGTGTGCCTTGTCGAGTAGGTACCACGGAATTGAGCTTTTTACTCGATAAGTTTGTCGATAAAAAAGCCACACCCAGTGATTTTGAACTTCTAAAATCTTTATGTGAAGTAGTACAAAATAGCTCACTGTGTGGTTTGGGACAAACCGCACCCAATCCCGTATTAAGTACCATTAAATATTTTGAAAATGAGTATCTCAAAGGAATTTCCAATGATTAAAACCCAAGTTCGAGTCAAAACCTTTAAAATTAACAATATTGACGTAACAGGAAAATCCAACAGTACGATTTTAGAAGTTGCCAACGAACACCAAATTAAAATACCCACATTGTGTTATTTAGAGGGGTTAAGTTGTGTAGGTGCTTGTAGAATGTGTCTGGTTGAAATTAAAGGAAGTGATAAACTTGTTCCTGCTTGTACGTCTAAAATCAAAGAGGGAATGGAAGTGATTACCAATTCCCAGACGATTGAAAACCATCGTAAAATGATTCTTTCTATGATTTTTGCCGAAAGAACGCACACATGCAGTGTGTGTGTTTCCAATGGACATTGTGAGTTACAAAACAGTGCGATTGACCTTAAACTTGAACACAGTTTAGTCCCTTACATTCACAAAGGGTTTGAAATTGATGCTTCACATAAAGATTATATTTATGACCCCAATCGTTGCATTTTATGTACACGATGTGTGCGAGTCTGTGATGAAATTGAAGGGGCACACGCGTTAGACATTGGTCACAGAGGCATTCATGCCAAAATCATTCATGACATGGATGAACCATGGAGTCAAAGCCAAAGTTGTACGAGTTGTGGAAAGTGTGTTCAAGTTTGTCCTACGGGGGCATTATTTGAAAAAGGATTAAGTGCCACAGAGATGGTTAAAAAGAAAAGTATTTTAACCAATTTAATTCAAGCAAGGGCAAATAAATGAATAAAATACGTGTAGGAACCATTTGGTTAGATGGCTGTTCAGGCTGTCATATGTCTTTTTTAGACATGGATGAACGACTCATTGACTTGGCACAACATCTTGATATTGTCTATAGTCCTTATGTGGATGCAAAAGAAATTCCAGAAAATGTCGATTTGTTTATTGTAGAAGGTGCCATTAGCAGTGACCATGATTTAAAGATTATTAAAACCATACGAAAAAACTCAAAACAAATCTTAGCTTTGGGTGATTGTGCAATTACGGGCAATATTTCAGCTTTGAAAAACTTAGTTGGAACAAAAGCCATTTTAGAAAAAGGGTATATTGAACTGGCAGATATTAATGAAACAGGAGAGTATCCGTATAAAATTGTTCCTAAATTACTCGATAAAGTCATACCTTTAAATGAAGCCATAACCGTTGACCTTTTTTTACCCGGTTGCCCAACCCCAGCAGATGCCATTTATGAAGTTCTTAACGCCATCGTTGAAAATAGAACCATAGACATCAGTACTTTAACACGATTTGGAAAATAACATGAAAAACAAAACCATCTTAATAGAACCCGTCACAAGAATTGAGGGTCATGCTAAAATCACGATTGATATCAATGAAAACCAACAAGTTGAAGATGCTCGAATTCACGTCACTCAATTTCGTGGGTTTGAAAAAATTTGTGAAGGGCGACCTTATACAGAAATGCCTGCGCTAACTTCTCGAACTTGTGGTATTTGTCCTGTCAGTCATGCCGTGGCTTCTTCAAAAGCATGTGATGAACTTTTAGCTGTTCGACCCCCAAAAGCTGCCAGAAATATACGACGTATGATTAACTTAGCTCAAATTTTGCAATCACATGCGTTGAACTTTTATCATCTTAGTGCCCCTGATTTTGTCTATGGTTTTGATGCCCCTAAAGAAGATAGAAATATTTTTAAACTCATGCAAACGCACCCTCAAATGGCAAAAGATGGGATTGCACTTCGAGCTTTTGGGCAAAAGATTATTGAACGACTCGGAGGAAAACGAATCCATCCTGAATGGATTGTTCCAGGAGGGGTCAGTCATGTTGTAACCCAAGAACAAGCGCAAACCATACTCAATG
>JBAYZM010000228.1:0-4097 GCA_041672515.1 Arcobacteraceae bacterium | reverse complement strand
AGAGTCACGCGACAGAATTAAGTCGGCACTTTTAACGAATAATTTTAAATTTCCCCCTAAAAAAATCACGATTAATTTATCGCCTTCTGATATTTCTAAAACAGGAACACACTTTGATTTAAGCATCGCTTTGTTGGTGGCTTTAAATGAAGAGGAGCTAAAGCTTGATGATTTTTTTGTTTTTGCAGAAGTGGGACTAAGTGGAAAATTAAAAGACACCCACACTATTTTTGTATTGATTTTATCGTTGACGCAACAAGGCATTTTGAAAAATGTCTTAATTCCCAAAGAATCGGTTGAAAAAGTTTCGACCATTCCAAATATTAACATCTACGCTGTTGAAACATTAACCCAAGCGTGTGATTTTTTTCGTTTTAATCATAAAGAAGAACACAAAGTCAAACCCAACAGTTTTGCATATGATTTTATTGAAGTTGATCAAACCAAATACTACTACAGCACCCAATATGAGTTAAATTACAGCGATGTTAAGGGGCAAAAAATTGCTAAAAAAGCTTCTATGATTGCGGCTGCTGGGAATCATAATATTTTATTGGAAGGCAGTCCGGGATGTGGGAAATCCATGATTACCAAACGTTTGCGTTATATCATGCCACCCATGAGTTTAGAAGAGATTTTGGAAAAAGCAAAATTGGATTGCCTTGATGCCATTTCGCCAACTTTTTCTCCCATTAGAGTTTTTAGAAATCCGCATCACAGTTCCACTCGGGCTTCAATTTTTGGGGGAGGCAGTCAAACTGCACGTATTGGTGAAGTGGCACTGAGTAACAATGGCATTTTATTTTTTGATGAATTGCCCCATTTTGATAAAAATATTTTAGAAGCTTTACGAGAACCTTTAGAAGATTATAAAATATTAATCAGCAGAGTGAATTCAAAAATCCATTACAATACAAAATTTATGTTTATCGCCGCTCAAAATCCTTGCCCTTGTGGGAATTTATTGAGTTCTAAAAAAGAGTGCCGTTGCAATGAACTGGAAATTAATCGATATAAAAATAGACTCTCCGAACCTTTTTTAGATCGAATTGATATTTTTGTGACCATGAATGAAGTCGGCAGTGGCGATGAAGTGGATGTTCATTCTAAAATGCTTCATAATAAAGTATTACATGCATTTGCGATGCAAAAAAAACGAGGTCAAAGCAATTTAAATGGAAAACTCAATGACGATGAGCTCAAAAGATATTGTATTTTGAATGAGGAATCAAAACTGGTATTAGAACAAGCCATTGAATCTTTGAGTTTATCTTTTCGTGCGACCAACAAAGTGCTAAAAGTCGCGCGTACCATTGCCGATTTGGCGCAAAGTGAACAAATCGACAAAGTGCATATTTTGGAGGCATTAAGTTATAGAAAAAGATAGTTGATATTATATTTACTTATACAAGTTATTATGAAAATTTCGATAAAATAACGCATATTGAATAAGGAAAATAGTAATGACAAAATGTGGGTATGTATCAGTAGTAGGGCGTCCAAATGCAGGGAAAAGTTCTCTTTTAAATTGGCTAGTGGGTGAAAAAATTGCAATGGTTTCGCATAAGGCTAATGCCACACGAAAACGATCCAATATTATCGTCATGCACAACGATGACCAAGTTGTGTTTGTGGATACGCCAGGATTGCATGAAACTGAAAAATTACTCAATCAATTTATGCTCGATGAAGCACTTAAGGCCATGGGTGATTGTGATTTAATTTTGTTTTTAGCTCCAGTTACTGACCAAATTTATCATTATGAAGATTTCCTAGAAAAAAACAAGAAAAAAGTTAAGCATATTTTGCTTTTAACTAAAATCGATTTTGTTTCCAATGAAGAGGTTTTAGAAAAAATGAAAGAGTATGAAAAATACAGTGACAAATACGAATCCATTATTCCTATTTCTATTAAAAAAGCCACAAAACCAGCTGATATTTTAAACACGGTTGTCAAACATTTGCCTGAACACCCTTATTTATTTGACCCAGAAATTATGACCACAGAACATTTAAGAGATATTTTTAAAGAGTTTATCCGAGAATCTATTTTTGAAAACATCAGTGATGAAATTCCTTACGAAACGGATGTCATTATCAATAAAGTGGAAGAAAAAACAGGCGTAGATGTGATTAAAGCGACTATTATTGTTCAAAAAAGTACCCAAAAAGGGATGATTATTGGTAAAGGGGCAACAGCAATTAAACGAATAGGAAAAGATGCTCGTACTAAAATTGAGAAATTAACCGGTAAAAAATGCTTTTTGGAACTTTTTGTTTCCATTAAAAAAGGATGGACAAAAAATAAAGAGGGCTTAAAAGAGCTTGGATACGATATTGATTAATTAGTCAATAAAAAATATCACAATAAAGTTATATTTTAACGTTAAATCGTTATAATCTACAAAGTTAGTTTGTAGGTTGTAACATGAATTGTATTCCTTTTAAAGCAATAGACACTTTTTTAGTAGAGGTGAGTGAGCCAATTTTAAGCACCTCTCTTCATGAATTTATTTTCTTCAAACTCGATGAAAATGCCATTAACATTGAGGCTTCAAGTAGAGTATTTGTTTCGTATTTACCTGAATGTCAGAAATATTTTATAGCGCATTTTCATGCCACACACGATGATTTTTATATTGAACCCCAAACTTTAAAAGCCTATTTTACCCCTACAATTGATGGCAAAAACAGGACTTTTCTTTTTATTCTTGAACACTTTTTTGCTTTGTATTCCAATGAAGAATTACTCTTTTTTAAAGAGATAAAACAAAAAGTTTCTTGTTTGGAAATTACTAATTTTATCGAAAAAACACTGCATATTACGATTGATAACTGCATTGAACTCAGTAAGCACGAATTGATATTGCTTCAAGAGGAGTTTAAGAATAATTTTGAGAATTTAAAAAAGTTGCGTCTTCTTAAAAATAATCAATATAAAGAGATTAAAAAGTTTGTGGGTGTTATGTTTTGTGCTTTTTTGTTGATTTTAGGAGCATTTTTGTATGAACAACGGTATGTAGTTTCTTTAAAAACAGAACCCAAAGAGGTGATTACTTATCCTAAAAAAGAGTTACTTTCTTATAAATTGGCTTTAGTAATGGCGCAAATCAACAGACATACTTTAACGTTGATTTCCATGGACTTAAACAATGAATGGCTTGTTTTATCGTTGCAACACAGCGATAAAATGAAATTAATTGAGTTTCTAACGGTGTATAAGTGTGAAGTAAAAACACTGCAATACAATGAAAAAGAGAATCTGTATGAACTTAGCGCAACCTTTAAACTCATTTGAAAAGAAGTTACACTCTTTTACTTTTCTTGAAAAAATAGAACTCTATGTAATTCCTATTTTAGTGGCTGCTTTTATTATTTATAACTTTATAGATTTCACAAAACAGACTGCTCCTAGTAGCATTACGGTACTAAAAAAAAGTTATATCGATTCGTATGCTTTTTTAAAACAGCTGCAAGCATTTGCACAAAAACAAAGTTTAACACTTTTAAATATCAAACAAAATGGCTTGAAATTTACGCTTCAGATGGAAGGAGATTTTTCTGATATTATGCAGTTTATACTCTTTTGTGAACACTATGAAAGTGTCAATACCCTTTATGATTTTAAACTCACTTCGCATAATGGAAACGTGGCTTTATGGATAGATTTTGAACTGGCAAGTAATATGTACGAAGCACATAAATATGAAGAACTGCTAACTCTTCTTTCAAGGCTTCAAAATCCCTTTCAACAACAACTATCCACACACAATGAGACACTAAAAATAAATGCCATTGTTAATGATGAAGTCTTAATCAACGATGTTTGGCTTAAAAAAGATGATGCATTTTTAGCCTATAAAGTTTTTGAAATCCATCGACATTTTGTTATTTTAGAAAAGCCTAATGGGGAACAATATGTTTTACATTTAATGAAGGAGTAAAAGAAATGAGTATATTAAATCAGTACACGATTGATTATAATTTAATTGGGGAATTTGATGGAGAGAAATTAAAATATTTTGGTTTTGCACCCATTCAAAAAGACGATTTCTTAATTATTGTTGTCCATATTCCCCATGCAAATTTAGAGTATT
>JBAYZM010000227.1:0-4105 GCA_041672515.1 Arcobacteraceae bacterium | reverse complement strand
GCATCAAAAAATATTTACTGTTATGGAGCAACTTCATCACTCTGATATGCCCATTGATGAAGAGTTTATTCGTAAAAGAGTGAACTCAAAAGAAGTTGATGACTCTATTTTAATCGAAATATTATCGGCTAATCCCATTACAAATACCTTAGCGTATGTGCGTGAAATTAAAGATGGCAGCATCAAACGAGAGTTAGCATCACTTGCTACAAAAATTAAAAAAGTCGCCATTGAAGACGATATTCCTGCTGCACAAGCTGTTGATACGATTCAAAATGAGTTGTATAAAATCACAACGGACAGTGCGTCTAGCGAACTTAAAGATATTCATGTTATTAGTAATGATACGCTTGAATACATTAAAAAAATGAAAGAGATGGGGAATAAACATCTCATAGGTGAAACCACTGGATTTTATAATTTAGATAAAAAAACTACCGGATTTAACGCAGGGGATTTGGTCATTATTGCCGCACGTCCTGCCATGGGTAAAACAGCATTGGTCTTAAATACGGCACTTAGAAACGTTGAAAATGGTAAAGGTGTGATTGTTTTTTCACTGGAAATGCCAGCAGAGCAACTTATGCTTAGGATGTTAGCAGCTAAAACTTCTATCCCTTTACAAAACTTAAGAAAAGGGGATTTGGACGACCAACAATGGAGTATCCTTACCAAAGCATTTAATGATTTAAGTACCAAAAAACTCTTTGTCGACGATGGGGGAAGTATCAATATTAATCAGCTTCGAGCCAGAGTGCGAAAATTGGCACAAAATGCAGAAAATAAAATTTCTTTAATTGTGATTGATTATTTACAACTGATGCAAGGAACCGGTGGGAAAGACCGACACTTGGAAGTTTCTGAAATTTCAAGAGGGTTAAAAATGCTTGCTCGAGAGCTCAAAATTCCTGTGGTTGCCTTAAGTCAGCTTAACCGTGGACTTGAAAACAGACCCGATAAACGCCCCATGCTAAGTGACTTAAGAGAGTCAGGTGCCATTGAGCAAGATGCCGATATTATTATGTTTGTATATCGAGATGATGTCTATAAAGAGCGGGATGAAGCCAGAAAAGAGAAAGAAGCCAAAGACAAAGGTGAAGAGTACAAATCTGCATTTGTGAATAAACCCGTTGAAGAAGCTGAAATTATCATTGGTAAACAAAGAAATGGTCCCATTGGTACAGTGAAACTTGACTTCCATAAAAACTTAACCAAATTTGTGGATAAAGAACACAGTGGCGAAGCTCCTTTGGAAATTACTTTTGAAAGTATTGCCGATACACAAAAAGAGACTAACATTGAAGTACCTGAAATATTTTCGTAACAAGTTAAGTAAGAATAAGATAAAATTACAGCCATTTAAAAAAAATATAGGATGAGAAATGATTAAAAAATGTTTGTTTCCAGCTGCTGGATATGGGACTCGGTTTTTACCTGCAACAAAAGCTATTCCAAAAGAGATGTTACCTGTGTTAACTAAGCCACTTTTACAGTATGGCGTTGAAGAGGCGATTGAAGCGGGTCTTAATACCATGGCGATTGTAACAGGACGTGGAAAACGAGCGATTGAAGACCATTTTGATATTTCTTATGAATTAGAACACCAAATTAAAGGGACAAGCAAAGAGCATTATTTAACAGAAATTAGAAATGTTATTTGCAAATGTACCTTTTCTTATACAAGACAAATTGAAATGAAGGGTTTAGGACACGCCATTTTAAGTGGAGAAACGCTTATTGGAAATGAGCCATTTGCCGTTATCTTAGCCGATGACTTGTGTGACAATATAGAGGGTGATGGTGTTTTAGCACAAATGATTGCCGTGTACAAAAAATATCAATGTTCCATTGTAGCCATTGAAGAAATCCCCAAAGAAGACACCAATAAATATGGGGTCATTGCTGGAAATGAGATTGAACCAGGATTGTTTATGGTGAAAAATATGGTTGAAAAACCAGAACCAGAAGATGCTCCTTCTAATATGGCAATCATAGGAAGATATATTTTAACGCCTGATATTTTTGATATTATACGGCAAACTAAACCAGGAAAAGGGGGAGAAATCCAAATTACCGATGCGCTACTTAATCAAGCAAAAAATGGCATGGTTTTAGGATTTAAATTTCAAGGAAAACGATTTGATTGTGGAAGTGTTGATGGTTTCGTAGAAGCAACCAACTATTTTTACAATAAGTCGAATTAAAAAGAATTTTCCCGTTACTGGGATGTTCCTAGTGATTTATGTGTATCATTTGGTTATGAAAACAAGAGGTGCAGTGCCATTCAAGGAATTATGAAACGAATTAAAGCCAAGGGTATAGAATTTTTGTTGCTAATCAATTAAGTCAATTTATTTAGTATCTACAAGATAAAGTGTATACCAGAGATATATTTAACAGTGATAGTTAAAGGATGAATGTTTGAAAAAAAAGATTTTAGTTACTGGAACAGCTGGGTTTATAGGAAGTCATTTAGCATTAAAATTGTTACAACGAGGGGATGAAGTTATTGGATTGGATAATATCAATGACTACTATGACCAAAATGTTAAATACGGAAGACTTCAACGAACGGGTATTATTGAAAAATTAGGAGAGGGGAAAGCTATTACGTATAATACTCTTTTAAAAAGTACTCAATATCCCAATTACCAATTTATAAAATTAAATTTGGAAGATAAAGCTGCTATGAATACTCTTTTTGAAGAACAAAAATTCGATGCAGTTTGTAACTTAGCAGCCCAAGCAGGAGTAAGATACTCTTTAACCAATCCAGATGCTTACATGCAAAGTAATATTATAGGATTTATGAATGTTCTTGAATGTTGTCGTCATAATGGAGTGAAAAATCTTTCTTATGCCTCATCGTCTTCGGTGTATGGCTTAAATGAAGAGTTGCCTTTTTCAACTTCACATAATGTAGATCATCCCATATCTTTATATGCAGCAAGTAAAAAATCCAATGAACTTATGGCACATACTTATTCTCATTTGTTTGGAATTGCAACAACAGGACTTCGATTTTTTACGGTGTATGGACCATGGGGAAGACCCGATATGGCACTGTTTTTATTTACTAAAGCAGCATTAGAAGGTCAAAAGATTGATGTATTTAACAACGGTGAAATGCTGAGAGATTTTACCTATATAGATGATATTGTAGAAGGGATTATTCGAGTCATAGATAATCCTGCAAAAGTTCATCCAAACTGGGATCATAAAGACCCTTCCATTTCAACAGCACCGTATAAAGTGTACAATATTGGTAATAACAATCCTGTAAAACTCATGGATTTTATCACGGCCATTGAAAATAAATTGGGTAAAACCATAGAAAAAAACTTTTTACCTTTACAAGCAGGAGATGTTCCTGCTACGTATGCCGATGTAAGTGATTTAGTTGAAGATTTAGGTTATAAACCAGCAACCCCTGTTCAAGAAGGAATTAATAAATTTATCGATTGGTATTTGGACTTTTTTAAAGTACCATTATAATTTAAAAATCCTATTATTAAAAGGAAATAGTTGAAACACGATGAAAATATAGTCTGGCATAATCAGTACATAATCAAAGAAAAGCGAGAAAGTTTACTCAATCAAAAGCCATGTATTTTGTGGTTTACTGGTTTAAGTGCTTCCGGTAAATCGACACTGGCAAATGCTGTTGAAGTTGAATTGTTTAAAAGAGGACAAAAAACCTATCTTTTGGATGGGGATAATGTACGGCATGGACTAAATAAAGATTTGGGATTTACAGAACTGGACAGAATTGAAAATATCCGAAGAATTGGGGAAGTCAGTAAACTTTTTGTTGACAGTGGCTTAATTGTTTTGACCGCATTTATCAGTCCATTTAAAAGTGACCGGCAAATTGCAAGAAGCTTAGTAAAATACGATGAATTTATTGAAATATTTGTGGATACTCCTTTAGAAATATGCGAACAAAGAGACCCCAAAGGCTTGTATAAAAAAGCACGAGATGGGGCGATTAAAAACTTTACAGGAATAGATTCTCCATATGAAAAACCAGAAAATCCTGAAATCCATATCCAAACCAATGAAAAAAGTCTTCAATCGTGTGTAGATATTATTTTAAATCATTTAA
>JBAYZM010000226.1:0-4140 GCA_041672515.1 Arcobacteraceae bacterium | reverse complement strand
ATACTCTTTTATCGTAATCCAATCGCCTACCAAATCAGCACTGGACTGGACTTCAATTTTATTAAAAAATTGGTCAAGCCCCAGATACTTCCCCTCTTTTTCTTGTTCAATTAATACGTCTAAAATAGCTTTCTTTTGTCTGAATTGAATGTTTTTTTCATCAATGATATGGATAACTTCATTGTATCGTTGTTTGGCAACATTACCGGAAACTTCTGGTTTCATAGTAGCACTGGGTGTGCCATCTCGCTTAGAGTAAGTAAATGCATGGATATGCGTCAAAGGAAAACGTTTGATATTTTCCATGGCTTCACTCCACAATTCTGGCGTTTCACCAGGGTGTCCTACAATAAAATCCGTCCCTAGCGCATAACCATGCGAACTTAAAAATTCAAACAGTTCTAAGTCATCTAAGACTTTATTTCTTCGATTCATAAGCTCAAGCATCGTTTTACTGGTGTGTTGTAGCGCAATATGCAAATGTTTAGCCATAAACGGTTCATTGATAAGCTCTTTAAACGCATCATCAATTTGAATGGGTTCAACACTGCCTAAACGTACCCGTCGCACCCCTTTTATTTGTGCGATTTTTTGCAACAACTTCGCCAAAGAGGTGTGCTGTTTTTTACCATAACTGCCTACGTTGGTACCCGTTAAAATAAATTCACCAAAACCATTGCTGGCTAGTGTGCTGATTTGTTCGAGTATTTTACTCTCTTCATAACTTCTTGCATCGCCTCTTACATGAGGGATAATGCAATACGAACATCGAAAATCGCACCCTTCTTGAATTTTAATAAACGCTCGGCTTTTCCCCACAAACTCTTCAACAATAGTGTTATCAATGTGTTCCAAATCACCGGCAGTGAAAAATCGCTCTTCATTTTGCAGTAAATCATTGATTTTTTCTTTTTCACTGTGTCCAAAAAGTGCGTCAATCTTATCTTCTTTAAAAAGGGTTTCACCCTTTGTCCAAACGCCACAGCCTGTAAAAATAACTCTGGGATTATTGGGCAATTTTTTTAAAGAATTGATATAACCACGTGCGGTACTGTCGGCACTGTTTGTTACTGTGCACGAGTTAATGACCACAATATTGGCATTGCTTTCATCTTGGGTGACTTCAAAATCTTTTAAATTACTCATCATGACTTGGGTATCAAACACATTGGTACGACAACCAAAAGTTTTAAAATAGACTTTTGGCTTATTTGTTGCAAAAATCATATTACGCTTGTCCTATTCCTGTGTCTTGCAACTCTTGTGGCAACCCTTGTTGTTGCATATGCAAATTAATACTTTGAGTAGGATACGCAATTTTAATATCGGGTTCTTTCAAAAAGGCATCTAAAATTTCTGGGCTAATCGTGCTTCGTAAAGCCAATGCCGCATACGAATTGGTCAAATACCACGAGGAAATAACAATTCCGTGCGGTTCTACAAAGGTGTATACTCGAGGTTCAACTCCAGTAGCTCGCAACGAGTATTTACTTCGCATTTTGCTTAACTGTTTTCTGGTAATATCCGTATACCCTTTTGAGTATTGTTTTAAAATCTCTTTAGACAAATGTTGGGCTTTTTTATAGTTTGAATCAAAGGTAATGCTAATATCAATCCCATCCCAAACCGTTCGTAAATCCCCATGTGTATAATTGGCAATGAGTTCTGAAAAGATGTAATTGTTAGGAATAAAAAAGATTCGTCCGGTTCGTCGATTTTTCATATACGTGGTTAAGGTAATATCTTCTCGTATGGTGATTTTAAACAATGAAATATCTAAAACATCGCCCACAACTTCAATGCCATTGCGTTGAACTTTGATTCGATCACCTACATGAATAGAACCTGACGTTACAATTACCATCCAACCAAAAATAGACATAAACCAATCTTTTAAGGCAATGGCAATCCCTGCTGATGCAAATCCTAAAATCGTAACAATATACGACACATTGTCAATGTAAGAAAAAACCAAAATTAAAATAGCCAAAAAAACAATCACAAAGTTGATGATTTTATTGACCATATAGTAGTTTTCATTTTGGAAAAAATAGCGTTTTAAAATCAGTTTAATCAAAAATGAGATGATAAATAAAACAATAATGATTACAATAATTTTCGTCGCTTTTTCCACTTGATTGTTGATTTGCGTTTGTGCTTCTAAAATGACTTGTTCAATTTTTCTTGTGTAGACATTGTTGGTTGTGAAAACAATATCAAGAACGATGTTAAAATCTTTTTTTTGTTGCGCTAAGAAGCTTAATTTTGTGCTAATCGCTTCATTGGGTTCAATCTCGTTGAGCTCAAGATTTAAAGCAATTTTTTGCTCTAAAAGTTTGGTTAAATTCTCAATATCAGTGTAAAGTTTTTTAAAACCGTCTCGATTGCTTTCGAGTTTTTTAATATACGATAACGCATTGATAATCCCAAAAGGATTCGTGACCGGTTCATTTTTTTCAATCTCTAAAGGATTAATCAAATTTCCAATAGGCGAATCTTTATATTCCGAAATCAGTTCAAGCTCATTTTTCTTAATACGAATTTTATTGCCGACTTGATACTCTAACTCTTCAAATTTATCGCCTTTACGACCTGCAAATTTTTCATACTCATCTTCTAATTCGTGTAATTCTTGTGAAATTTGTCGATACGCAATATAGTTTCCGTACCTTTTGAGTAAAATATTTTGGTTCAGTTGTTTATCTAAAACGTCCATTTTCGCTTTGATTTCTTCACTTTTTAGTCGTTGTTCTTCATTGAGAACATTGGCTAAAATACCGTTATCTTTATCTGTTTTTTCAGCGGCCATCACCAAAGATGTGATTAAACAAAGAAGAAGGAGTATTTTTTTCAATTTGCAAAACCTTTTAATACAGCCAGTACGGTTTCTTTGCTGATACTGTCGGTGATTTCACACGCCCCAATTCCTTTTGGAAGAATAAATTTAATTTTATTATCGTGTGATTTTTTATCTAAAAAGAAGTGTTCGTAAAAAGCTTCAACGTCAGCAATGGTATATTTTGTGGGAATACTATATTTTTCAAGTAAATCTTTAACTCTTTGTGCCTCTTGTAAACTCATAAGCCCTATTTCAACGGCCAAAGCATTTGCCATAACCATTCCAATACCTACGGCTTCTCCGTGCAAATATTTTCGGTATTGTGTTTCATTTTCAATAACATGTCCAAAGGTGTGTCCGTAGTTTAATGCCGCTCGAATACCGTGTTCTTTTTCATCTTGTGAAACAACCCATGCTTTGGTTTGAACCGATTTTGAAATGGCTTCTTGAATATTTTGTTGTAAACTCAAACTGTTGTTTTCCAACCATTCAAAAAATTCTTTGTTAAAGGTAACTGCCATTTTAATAATTTCAGCCACACCTGCTGCAAATTCTCGTTGGGGTAACGTGGTTAAAAAATAGGGGTCAATATTGACTTCAATGGGTTGATGAAAAGTTCCAACGAGGTTTTTACCAAACTGATTATTGACACCTGTTTTCCCACCTACACTGGCATCGACTTGAGCTAAAAGAGTGGTCGGGATTTGTACAAAATTAATTCCTCGTTGATAAATCGACGCTGCAAATCCTGTCATATCGCCAATAACGCCACCACCAAATGCGATTAAAACAGACTTTCTGTCCAATCGGTTCTGAAAACAATGGTTTAAAATGATTTGAACACTGTCCATGGTTTTGTACTGTTCACCATCAAAAAGGGTAACAACACTGACTTCTTTGGCACTGATGTGTTGCATTAAATATTTTAAATGCAACTCTTCTACTGTTTTATTCGTCACTACTGTTACTTTGGTATCAAACTCTAAATGTTTAAGAGTATCGATATTAATGTCGTATTTTATATTATTTGGTAATTCAATTTTTACGGTCATTTTGTTTATCCATTTTGTTATATAAGGGCTTTATTATAGCAAAAGAATACTAAAAACACTCAAGCAACTGCTTCAACTTCTTCTTTAATTTTGGACAAATATTATAATGTAAAAAAAGCTGTAAAAAAATAAAATGACTCATATTACTGGAAATTTCAGGGGCAAAAAAAGTGAATTGAAAGATAAAAATGGCGACCCCGGAATGATTTGAACATTCGTCTTCAAGAGGAAATCTTGACGTCCTTGGCC
>JBAYZM010000225.1:0-4178 GCA_041672515.1 Arcobacteraceae bacterium | reverse complement strand
ATTGAACTTTTAATTTCCTCTTTGTGCATTTGTAAATCAGTCACTTTGTTTTGTAAGTCAATTATGGGTATTGACCCCATTTGTGCCGTAAACAAATAAACCGTTTGTTTATTGATGATGAACTCTTTGGTTAAGCCTTGAATGATTTTCTTATTGACAGCTAGTGGAATCACCACACGGGTTGATAAGGATTTTAAAATATCATTTTGAACATCTAAAAGGTATGGAAAACTGGCATTGGTATGGGGATTTTCATTTGTATAGACATCAAATTGTGCCATTAAAACATCCTTCTGTGTTGTAAAACCAATCCTTCTTCTTCAACACTTTTGTTGTACTCCTCAATGGCTTCTTTGTTTGCTTGTTCCCATTGGGTTATTTTTTGTTCTTTTGTATGTAAATCAAGATAAGAATGAAGAGCTTCCCTTATGATTTGAGTTTTCTTTTTACCCAACAATTTAGCACTGCTGTCAAGCTCCTTGATTAAGGAATCCTCTAAGGTTATGGTCATTTTTTTAGTCATAATAAATCCTTTGCCATATTTTACCATACTATTTTATTTAACTCAAATTTAGGCAATATTTAACTACACTTCAAAAAACACATAACGAGAAAGATTGAAAAAACCACCCCTAATCCAATGGTATGAAAAACACGGGCGACACGATTTGCCTTGGCGAAATACGACTAATCCTTATCATATTTACCTCAGTGAAATCATGCTTCAACAAACGCAAGTCAAAACGGTGTTGGAGCGGTTCTATTTTCAGTTTTTGGATAGGTTTCCTACTTTGGAATCTTTGGCAAAGGCGAGTGAAGATGAGGTGTTAAAAGCTTGGGAAGGGTTGGGTTATTATACAAGAGCTCGTAATTTGCACAAAACAGCACGGCTTACTTTGGGTATTTTGCCTAAAAGTGTGGAAGAGTTGGTGAAGCTTTCGGGCATTGGAACTTCCACGGCTCATGCGATTGCTTGTTTTGCTTTTGGTGTGTCTGTGCCTATTTTAGATGGCAATGTTAAGCGGATTTTGTACCGTTATAATGCCTTAAAAAGTGCCAACGAAAAAGAGCTTTGGAAGAGGGCGTATGTGTTGTTTGCGGGCAATGAAGATTTTGCGTATGAATACAATCAAGCGTTGATGGATATTGGCTCGTATATTTGCACTCGCACTCAACCCAAATGTCAAGAGTGTCCTTTAAATCAAACGTGTCAAGGGCAAACAACACCTCAAGAGTTTCCACAAAAAAAACCAAAAAAAGCCAAAGAACAACGAACACGTTTTTTGATAATTTATCGACATCAAAATCGCTTAGCTTTGTTTAAAAATGAAACCAATTTACTCAAAGGGTTGTATGGATTTTTGCAAACAGAAGTGTTGCCAAAAGAGGATTCTTTGGAGTTTTTAGGAAAAGTGCAACACGAATATTCACATATTTCACTCAAAGCCAAGGTGTATGTGTGTGAAGTTGATTTAACTCAATTTCAAGAGTGGTTTGATTATGATACGATTTGCCAAATGGCATTAAGTAAAGTGGATCATAAAGCACTTTATCTTCTAAAAAAATAAAACTAATATGCACTAAGTATTCCTTTGAATAAAAAATTAATTGAAATTTTTAAAATTATTGACAAGATGTAACAAAATCAGACATTTTTTTTGCTAAAATTCCTTACAATTTTGTAAAAGGAAAAAAAAGATGTCATATTTAGAAGATGTATTTAATTATTTAAAACGAACAAGTCCCGCTCAAAGCGAATTTTATCAAGCTGCCGAAGAAGTTTTGTACTCTTTAGAACCACTATTAGATAAATATCCAAAATACAGAAAACATAAAATCATAGAACGAATCGTAGAACCTGAACGACAAATTATGTTCAGAATTAACTGGGTTGATGACAACGGTGAGATTCAAGTCAATAAAGGGTACCGAATTGAGTTCAATTCAGCACTTGGCCCATACAAAGGTGGTTTAAGATTTCACCCAAGTGTCAATGCAGGGGTCATTAAGTTTTTAGGATTTGAACAAATTTTTAAAAATGCGCTTACGGGTCTTCAAATTGGTGGAGGAAAAGGGGGAAGCGATTTTAACCCCAAAGGACGATCCGACAATGAAATCATGCGATTTTGTCAAGCGTTTATGAGTGAGTTATTTCGACATATTGGCGCTAATACCGATGTTCCTGCAGGAGATATTGGTGTGGGTGCTCGAGAAATTGGGTATATGTTTGGAATGTACAAAAAACTAGCCAACAAATACGAAGGAGTATTAACTGGAAAATCACTCAAATGGGGTGGTTCACTTGCACGTACTGAAGCTACGGGATACGGTTGTGTCTATTTTGCAAAATATATGTTAGCCTCTATTGGTCAAACACTTCAAGACAAACGATGTGTGGTGTCTGGTTCGGGAAACGTTGCCATTTATACCATCGAAAAACTCTATCATTTAGGAGCAATACCTGTTACATGCAGTGATTCTCATGGAATGATTTTAGATGAAGAGGGGATTGATTTAGCCCTTTTAAAAGAGTTAAAAGAGAATCAACGAGCTCGATTGAGTGAATACGTAAAATACCGACCAACGGCAA
The DNA here is from genome assembly GCA_041672515.1 of Arcobacteraceae bacterium. Taxonomy (GTDB): domain Bacteria; phylum Campylobacterota; class Campylobacteria; order Campylobacterales; family Arcobacteraceae; genus Marinarcus. The sequence goes on along the minus strand of JBAYZM010000225.1, from coordinate 1,588 downwards.
AATACACTCCGATTGAAGAGTATCCCCAAGGGAAAAATGTGGTCTGGACAATTCCATGTTATGCAGCATTTCCAAGTGCCACACAAAATGAACTTAATGTAGAAGATGCTAAAACACTTCTTGCTAACGGGTGTCAATGTGTCAGTGAAGGGGCAAATATGCCATCAACAGCGGAAGCCGTTGAATTGTTTGTGGAATCAAAAATTTCATACGGTCCAGGAAAAGCAGCCAATGCAGGTGGAGTTGCCACAAGCCAATTGGAAATGGCACAAAATGCCTCGATGTTGTCATGGACATTTGAAGAGGTCGATGCCAAACTTGACCAAATTATGAAAAATATTTTTGAATCAGCCAGTTCAACAGCTGCAGAATTTGGAGAACCTACCAATTTAGTCTTGGGTGCGAATATCGCAGGATTTAAAAAAGTCGCCGATGCGATGATTGAACAAGGTTTAGTCTAATCTTTTTAGGCAATACTTCCATTTTAGAAGTATTGCCTCTCTTCTTTTGTCTTACTAATAAATTTATTTAAAAACTTATGTTAAAATAGTTCCTTATTATAATTAAAGGTACAAATTGAAAGTAGGTGTGTTTGATTCTGGGCTTGGTGGATTGACTGTGGTCAGTGCCATTCAAAAAGTCTTTAAGGGTGCGGAACTTTTTTATATCGCCGATACCGCATATGCGCCGTATGGGGAAAAAACCGTTGAACAAATTTTAGAACGATGCGATACAATTACCCAATATCTTTTAGAAACACATGCTATTGAAGCGTTGATTGTGGCGTGTAACACAGCAACTTCGGCAGCGATTAAACATTTACGCCAAAAATTTCCTTTTTTAATTGTTATTGGAACCGAACCTGGGATTAAACCGGCGATTTTAAACACAAAAACAGCACAAGTGGGAGTTTTAGCAACGCCTGCTACGCTCAAAGGCGATAAGTATCAACTTCTGGTGAATGAATTGTCCAATATCAAACACGTTACCTTGTACGAACAAGCGTGTATTGGTTTGGTGGAGCAAATTGAAAAGGGTGAAATAAACACCCCAAAAACCTTGGCTATGTTGGAATCGTGGCTTAACCCCATGAAAGACAATGGCGTGGATACGATTGTATTAGGGTGTACTCATTATCCTTTAGTTGATGGCGTCATTAAAAAAATTATGGGTGAAACGATTACATTAATAGAAACAGGCGATGCCATTGCCAATCGCTTGAAACTTTTAAGTGAACAAAAAGGGCATAAAAATGAGGGGAAATTGGCAATCAGCGTGTGTCATACGGGGGAAATCAACAAACCCATGATTGAAACCATTTTAGAGAATAAAAATATAGAAATTAGGAAGTGTACGATATGAGTTTAGAAACAGCAGAAAAAAAAGTATTGGCTTTAAAGTATCGTCCCAAACGGTTTGAGGATTTAATTGGGCAAAGTACGATTTCTCAAACGCTTTGTTTGGCACTGGATTCCAACCGACTTTCACATGCTTATTTGTTTTCAGGACTTCGAGGAAGCGGGAAAACCAGTACTGCTCGAATTATGGCAAAAGCACTTTTATGCTCCAATGGTCCTACTTCCAAACC
>JBAYZM010000224.1:0-4227 GCA_041672515.1 Arcobacteraceae bacterium | reverse complement strand
TGCTTCGGCTATTTCAATTATTGGAGGTGCGGATGGACCTACTTCTATCTTTGTTGCCAATCGATTAGCGCCTGAACTTCTTGGAGCAATTGCTGTTGCTGCATATTCGTATATGGCATTGGTACCTGTTATTCAACCACCTATTATGAAAGCATTAACCACCGAAGCCGAACGACGAATTAAAATGCCAAAACAAAGAAAAGTACATAAGTTAGAAAATCTTTTTTTACCTATTTTAATTTTAATGTTAACCATTGTTTTCTTACCAGAATCAGCCCCTTTAATTGGAGCATTTGCTTTTGGTAACTTCCTAAAACAATCCGGTGTAGTTGAGAGACTATCAGATACGATGCAAAATTCGTTGATCAATATTGTCACCATATTTCTAGGATTAGGAGTGGGTTCAAAATTGGCAGCCGATAAGTTTTTAGTCTTAGAAACATTAGGCATTATGATTATTGGATTATTAGCCTTTTCTGCAGGAACAGCAGCGGGTGTTATTATGGCAAAAATCATGAATAAGTTTAGTTCTGCTGAAAATCAAATCAATCCTTTAATAGGAGCGGCTGGAGTATCGGCTGTTCCTATGGCAGCGAGAGTGGTGAGTAAAGTGGGACAAGAGTATGACAAATCAAATGTGTTGCTAATGCATGCGATGGGTCCAAATGTTGCTGGTGTAATTGGTTCTGCCGTTGCTGCTGGTGTACTTTTATCAATATTTTAATTAAATAAACAATAGGAAAAATAAATATGTCTGAAATTAAAGACTCACTTGGTTTAGAAAACGTTAAAACCGTATACAGAAACTTGGATATAAATACATTAATTGAGCATGCTATTCAAAATGAAGGAGCAAAAGTTTCTTCAACCGGTGCATTAATGATTGATACCGGAATTTTTACGGGAAGAAGTCCAAAAGATAAATTTTTTGTAAATCAAGATCCTTCTAATAAACATATCTCATGGGGTGATGTGAATCGTTCTGTTGAGCCAAAAGTATACGAAGAGTTAGAAGCAACGGCTAAAAAACAGTTAAGCAATAAAGATATTTATGTAACCGATGTTTATTCAGGTGCAAGTTTAGATTCAAGAAGAAGTATTCGATTTGTAACAGAAGTGGCTTGGCAAGCAAACTTTATTCAAAATATGTTTATTCTTCCAACCCAAGAAGAATTAGAGACATTCAAACCTGATTTTACTGTTTACAATGCGTGTAAAACCATTGATAAGTCGTACGTAAGTCATGGGTTACACTCAGAAGTGTTTGTTGTATTTAATGTAGAGAAAAATATCTCTATTATTGGAGGAACTTGGTACGCGGGCGAAATGAAAAAAGGAATTTTTTCTATGATGAACTATTGGTTACCACTGGAAGGAAAACTTTCAATGCATTGTTCAGCGAATATAGGAAAAGATGGTGACACTGCTTTATTCTTTGGACTTTCAGGAACAGGAAAAACAACGCTTTCAACCGATCCAAACCGAGCTTTAATTGGTGATGATGAACACGGCTGGGACGATAATGGGATTTTTAACTTCGAGGGTGGTTGTTATGCAAAAGTTATCAACTTGGACCAATCAAGTGAACCTGAAATTTACGGAGCGATTAAAAAAGGGGCTATATTAGAAAATGTGGTTGCCAATGAATTAGGAGAAGTTGATTTTACCAACGGAAGTAAAACAGAAAACACAAGAGTCTCTTATCCTATTGACCACATAGAAAATCATGCCCCTGATTTAAGAGGAAATCATCCTAAAAATATCATATTCTTAAGTGCCGACGCATTTGGTGTTTTACCTCCTGTGTCGAAATTAACCAAAGAACAAGCCATGTATTACTTTTTAAGTGGATACACTGCAAAAGTTGCGGGAACAGAAAGAGGAATTACAGAACCTGTTGCCACATTCAGTTCTTGTTTTGGAGAAGCTTTCTTACCATTACACCCAACTTCTTATGCAGACCTATTGGGTCAAAAAATCGACAAATATAATGTGAATGTTTATTTGGTTAATACAGGATGGACAGGTGGTCCGTATGGTGTTGGAAAACGAATGAGTATTAAAAATACACGAGCGTGCATCAATGCCATTTTAGATGGTTCTATTAATAATTCAGAGTTTGAAACCTTACCGTATTTTAATTTAGCTATTCCAAAAACATTAACAGGTGTTGATACTACGGTTTTAAACCCTAGAAATACATGGGACAATAAAGCAGCTTACGATGAAAGTGCTCAAAAATTGGCACACATGTATATTGCAAACTTTAAAAAATATTTAACATTAGAAAGTGAATTTGATTTTACAGAAGCTGGTCCACAACTGTAGTGTATACTTTCAAATCTGCTAAAAAAGGGAGTGGAGATAAATCCGCTCCCTTTTTTTATGAGAAATTATTTTATGAAGGATTAGAATGAAATTATCTCACTTTTTAGAAGATTTAGAAAAAAAAGTTCCAAAAATCGCTCATTTTTGTGCCATTCATATGCTTGAAAAGAATTATAATTTGGAAAACGATTCGCTTAGGGAAGCTGAAATAAAAGCCTTTTTTAGCAACTACAGTTGGTATCAAAAATATTTAAATGATTATGCCGGTATTATTTACAATAAATTTGACTCGAGTATTGACGAGGTCTATGATCTTTTATGTACTCATTTCAATGAAAACCCTGATAATCAGTCTCTCTTTGAATATCGACTTATCAGAATAGCCAATCAAGAACCCAGCCAATATTTACGTATTGAAGACCCTGAAATGCGCAATCTAGCCATTGCGAGGTTAGAAGATAAAATAAAACTTATAGAAAGTTCACTCTATTACCAAAATAATCAAACACAAGCTAAAGAGAGCCTAGAGTCTATAAAACAAGCTCTTAACTTAGTCAAAAAAGCCGTAGGAATTAGCTAAGCTTTTTCCTACCCTTCGATTTGTATCTCTTCAATTATTTGTAAACCAAATCCATTTAAACCCACAAATGAGTGTTTTCCACCACTGGAAAGCAGTTTTATTTTCTTAATATTTAAAGCATTTAAGATTTGAGCCCCAATACCATAATCTTTTTGTGATTCTTTATGATGCATGGCTTCATTTAAGAAAATCAAAACACCCCCTTTGGCTTGCATAAAATTGATTGTTTTTAGCATGGAATTCAGTTTTGAATTGTTCAAAAATAGGTCAATATCGGGAATAATGGTATGAAATTTTATATGCGTAGTTTCATTGATGTCATTAAAAATAATAACCGTATGCAGATTTCCTAAATGATCTTTAAACTCTTTTTTCAGACTTTTTGCATCAAAAAAAACAAAAGGTTCACTGCTGATTTCTTCAACCAGCGTTTCATGAGAGAGTCTGTATTCAACTAAATCAGAGATAAATACCTGTTTTAAAGTGTGTTTTTGTGCAAAAATATCCAAATCATCTCGTCGTGCCATTGTTCCATCTTCTTTCATGATTTCACAAATAACTGCTTCTCCATTAAGCCCTGCTAATTTACACAAATCAACCGACCCTTCAGTGTGTCCTGTTCGTACTAAAACCCCACCATCTTTTGCAATCAAAGGAAAAATATGCCCTGGTTTAACCAACTCTTCGGCTTTAGAAATCGGATTCGCCAATATCTTTATTGTATCGTCTCTCTCCCCTGCACTGATCCCCGTTGTAGCCGTTGCAGCATCTACAGAGACGGTAAAAGCCGTTTCATAGGAAGAAGTATTCGATGATACCATAGGATAAAGTTCAAGTTTTTTAGCCGTTTTTGTTGTAACAGAAACGCAAATTAAACCTTTGGCATGGGTTGCCATAAAATTGACTTTTTGAGGCGTACTTAAAGGTGCGGCATAGACCAAATCACCTTCATTTTCTCTGTCTTCATCGTCAAGCATTATAACCATATTGCCTTTTTGGATCTCTTCAATTGCTTCTTTTACACGTTGTATTGCTGTCATAAATTATCTCTTTTTTTGTTTTATTTATGGGTTTATTATAGCAGAATTTTCAAAAATTATTATAAAAAGCCTTGACATTAAAGTAGTTTTTAACTATAATTTCACCACTTAAAACATTGGGGTATCGCCAAGCGGTAAGGCAACGGTTTTTGGTACCGTCACTCGAAGGTTCGAATCCTTCTACCCCATCCATTTTTGGATAAGACGCGGAATAGAGCAGTCCGGTAGCTCGTCGGGCTCATAACCCGAAGGTCATAGGTTCAAATCCTATTTCCGCAA
>JBAYZM010000223.1:0-4303 GCA_041672515.1 Arcobacteraceae bacterium | reverse complement strand
GTTTAAACAATGACGTTACGATTCCAACAAAAACCATTCAAAAATTTGTAGATGCACAAGACAGCTATTTAGATGAAATCTTAGCCTACAATGGAAGCGAAGATATTTTCAAAATTAAAAACCGAATGAAAGAACTTATGGACGAAAAAGTCGGTATCTTCAGAGATGGTGTTAATTTAGCAGCGGCTGTTGAAGAGTTAAAAGAGTTATTACAAAAAACAAAAAACATCAATGTTAAATCAAAAGTAAGAGCAGGAAATCCTGAGCTTGAAGAAGCCTACAGAGTTCCACGAATGTTAAAAGTGGCTTTATGTGTGGCAAAAGGTGCGCGTGAACGAACTGAATCAAGAGGAGCTCACTACCGAGAAGACTTCTTAAAACGAGACGATGCCAACTGGTTAAACCGAACATTAACTTCTTGGGCAAATCCAAGCGATTTAGAACCAACTATTACGTATGAAGCATTGGATATTATGACCATGGAAATGCCTCCAGCGTTTAGAGGATATGGAGCTAAAGGGATGATTATCGAGCATGATTTATCTGAAAAACGACAACAAGAAGTTGACGCATTAACAGAAAAATTACAAGCCGAAGGAAAAGACAGACATGAGATTCAACATGCCTTAATGCCTTTTGATTTACCAATGAATTACAAAGAGAAAAATGAAAGAGCAGGAGACAAATAATGAGCACACCTAAAGGTAGAGAAATAATCATTTCAGCACTTAAATTTAATCCAAGAAGTGCTGTTTCTAAACCACATTTTGTGGACTATAAATTAGAAGAAACGCCAGGTATGACTCTGTTTATTGCCTTAACCAAAATCAGAGAAGAGTATGATGCTGATTTATCATTTGACTTCGTATGTCGAGCGGGAATTTGTGGAAGCTGTGGAATGGTCGTTAATGGTAAACCAGCCTTAGCGTGTCGAACATTAATTGCGAATTATCCTGAGGGAAAATTAACACTTATGCCAATGCCAGCTTTTGAACTTATCAAAGATTTATCGGTTAATACAGGTAAATGGATGGATGCCATGAGCAAACGAGTTGAGTCGTGGATTCATACGAATGCCGTACACGATATTTCAAAATTAGAAGAAAAAATTGATCCAGATATTGCGGATCAAACTTTTGAGCTTGACCGATGTATTGAGTGTGGAATTTGTGTCGCTTCTTGTGGTACAAAACTTATGCGTCCTGACTTTGTAGGACCTGTTGGGCTTAACAGAGTCGCACGATTTGAAGTTGACCCACACGATAACAGAACAGCGGAAGATTATTATGAGTTAATTGGTGACGACGATGGAATTTTTGGTTGTATGTCACTTCTTGCTTGTGAAGACCACTGTCCTAAACATTTACCACTGCAAAATAAAATCGCCTATTTACGAAGACAATTAGTCGCATTACGATAACAACGAAAGAGGATCTCCTCTTTCGTTTAACCCCTATAAAAAGTTAATTACCCCCCCATGTGGTAATTAACTTTTTATATTTATAGCAATTTTAACTGGAGTTTACCATGAGCTTAGCCAATAACTACTTTTTACTGTACCACGGAATTCAAATCGACAAAAAAACCTCTTTTAATACCAGTAAACGAAAATCACACCCCAATTTTTTTGAAATCGCCGCCCTTATTTTAGTTCCCACACGAAAAGAGAGTGATAAGTTCTTAGCATTAAGCTCTTTTAAAATACTCGCTGACCAAATTTCAGATAAAGCCCCTACCAATTTAGACGAACTTAACCAGCTTCAACATGGACTGCTTGATGCCATTGGTAAAGATACTAAAAAAGAGGATTTGGAAAAACTCAACAACTCTTTTGAGTATCTAAAAAATGAAGAGATTTTGGAATTGGCTAATTACACCAAACTTTTATCACTTTTTGACCCCAGTGAAGTGCAATGTTGTGACGATGAAAAAGAGAGTATTAAAGAAGTTGTTGAAAACAATAAAACGTTTCACGAGAATAAAAAAGAGATTGAAGAACTCATTGCTGATTTAAAAACGACCTTTAACTCACATGAGTTTAAAAATGAACTCGATGAAGTCACTCAATACATCAACAATCAAAAATTCTCCATTGGAATTACGGGGGTTATGAACGCCGGTAAATCAACCATGCTGAATGCCTTAATGGGAAAAGAGATTTTAGGCAGTGCCGTGGTACCTGAAACAGCGAATTTAACCATTGTCAAATACGACACCAAAAGCAGTGCCAACGTCTTTTTTTGGAATACCAAAGAGTGGAACACGATTGTACGAAGTGCCAATGAGTTAGACTCAATTGCTGCATTTGTGGAAGAGACCCAAAAAATATTCAAAGAAGAACTCAATGATTACATCAAAGATGAATCACGATCTGAAGAGGTGGATATTAACAATTTAGCCTTGTATACTTCAGCAGAAAAAAGTGGGAAAAAGTGCAATTTGGTAAAATACGTAGAACTCAAATCCGATTTAGCATTTTTGCAAAATGGGATTGAAATTGTTGACACCCCAGGGCTTGATGACCCAGTAATTCAACGAGAAGAGATTACCAAAGAGTATTTAGCTCAATGTGATTTGATGTTACACTTAATGAATGTAAGCCAAAGTGCCACACTTAAAGACGTTGAGTTTATTATTGATGCTTTGTTGTATCAAAATATTTCCAAACTGCTTATTGTCATCACAAGAGCCGATACGGTCTCTAAAAAAGAGTTACAAGAAGTCATTGATTACACCAAATCTTCCATTGAACAACAACTTAAAGCACAAAACAAAGACAGTAAACTGGACTATATTTTAAATACCATTCAGTTTATTCCTATTTCTGGACGTATGGCATTGTTGCACCGAACGCAAAGAGAAGCAGAAGCCATAAGCGCCGGATTTAAACTTGAAGATACGGGAATTTTAGAGATTGAAGCGTATCTTCAAGAGACACTTTTTGGGGTAAATTCAAGCAAATCGGATCTAATTGTCAAATCGTCTAAATCAAAAATCATTAAACTCATTGAAAAAGAGTTAAAATCACTGAACTATGAAATTATTTTATTGTCCAAATCCAAAGAGGAACTTGAAGAGGATTTAAAAGAGTTTAACACCAAAAAAAATACCAACGAAAAAATCTTCCAAGCCATGCGAGAAGATATTACGGTCTATAAAAACGATGCTAAAAATTACATTCAAACACTCGAAACCTTTATCAAAAATGAGTTGCTCGATTTGCAAAATATTATTAAACAACGAGTTTTTAACGACGTAAAATACTCTTTTGAAAAAACCAAAAAACGTCCAGAAGATGCTCGGATTAAAACCATTATACAAACAGCAATAAAAGACGGGATTATTGATGTCATTCGAGATTATCGATACAAATTTATCAAAAAATCACAAGATATTGGTGAAATTTGTGAACAAAAATACCATGATTTTGGATTTGTATTAAGCCATAAAAATGATAACTTTGATGCCCGTGGATTTTTCCAAGATGATTTTAAAGCGGGGTTTTTAACCACTTCAAACGACATCTTAATTGCAAAAATTCTTCATGAAGTCAACAGCACTAAAGCCAACAAACTAGCAGAGTTTGATCGAACCATTGAAGGGTTTATTAAAAATGAGTTTGAACCCATTGAACACAATATTAAAGAAAAAGCCAAAGCCGTTTCGGTTATTTTAATTGAAAACTTCTTCAAAGAGTTACAAGAACCACTGCACGTCTTTGAACAAAAACTCATCAAAGATGAAAAATCGTTGCAAAACAGAATTGCCACTTTTGAAGAGAATGAAAAAAATAAAGACGAACTCATCGTCACACTGCACGGAAAAATCAAGAAATTAGACCACATTAACAAAGGACTTAAACTATGAGTATCTTAAGCAATTTTGTTAAAGAGTTCAAAACAACCTATGCCAAAAAAGAGGAAGTTTACGAAGAAGGTTTAGTGGGTGATATTAAACGCATTAAAGCAGCCTTGCTTGACCCAAAATTTATGCCCTCTTCTAAACTCGAAGCCATTTTAGACAAACAATTAAGACGAGCACGTTATCCAATGGAAGTTGCCATTACGGGGCAATTTAGTGCAGGAAAATCAACTTTTTTAAATGCCTTATTATCAAAAAATATTTTACCCACAGGAATTACACCCGTAACTTCAAAAGTCAATTTTATTAACTATGGGGAAGAGTATAAACTCAAAATCACCTATAAATCAGGCGCAGAAGAGTATCACAGCATTGAAAATATTGCCGCGTTTACAGACCAGCGACAAAAAGATATGGACGACATTAAATATCTTACGCTTTA
>JBAYZM010000222.1:0-4326 GCA_041672515.1 Arcobacteraceae bacterium | reverse complement strand
GTATAAGAAAATATTTGTTTAAGCTATTCTTAAATTTTAAATAGCTACCTTTATGGAAGTAAATGAACATTCATATAGGAGGAGAAAATGGCTTCAGATTCACAAGAGATGGTGAAGAAGATTTTTACACAAAAATCAGCAAGGGTAGATACGAATAAAGGTGAGGAATATTACAACTCTCTTTATTCTAAAATGAAAGCAAGATTGGATTTTTTACGAAAAACTCCAAAGCTTAAAGAGATGGATATGATGGAAGTCATTGAAAGCGAAGGTGTAAATCGTAGGGATTTTATGAAGTGGGTGAGTGCTACAACAGCAACACTTATGCTTCCTCCTATGTTTGCTCCATTAGTTGCAGAAGCAACTGAACTTATGAACCGAGTACCCGTTATTTGGATTGAGCTTCAAGATTGTGCAGGTAACTCTGAAGCACTTTTACGAAGCAGTGCTCCAACGGTTGATGAATTGCTTTTTGATATTTTAAGTTTAGAATTCCATGAAACATTAATGGCAGCTTCAGGACATCAAGCCGATGCACAACTTGAAGATGCCATTCATACTTTTAGAGGGAAATATCTGCTTTTTGTTGAAGGAGCTATTCCTTTAGCTATGAATGGTCAATATGGAACCATTGGTGCAAGTGGTGAAACTTTTAAAGATCACTTAGAACGACTTGCAAAAGATGCAGCGGCTGTTGTTGCTGTGGGTACTTGTGCTACATTTGGTGGAATTCCAGCAGCTGCTCCAAATCCAACGGGTGCAGTAGGAGTTATGGATATTGTTAAAGGGAAACCTATTATTAACATTCCAGCCTGTCCTGCTAACCCTGCTAATATGGTAGGGGTTGTTTTACACTTTATTTTAAGTGGGCAAGTGCCAGAACTTGACTCACTCTTACGACCAAAATTTGCATTTGGGTATAGAATTCATGATAACTGTGAAAGACGAGCTCACTTTGATGCGGGTGAATTTGTTGAAGAGTTTGGTGATGAAGGGGCTAAAAATAACTGGTGTTTATACAAAGTAGGTTGTAAAGGTCCTATGACGTTTAATAACTGTTCAATTATTCGATACAACGAAGGAACAAACTGGCCAATTGGTGTAGGTCGAGGATGTATTGGCTGCAGTGAACCCGATTTTTGGGACAAATATGCGTATGAAAGACCCATGGCAGATGCCAATATCAAAGCCCCAACGGGTGGAGTTGAGAAAACAGTCGATGAGTTTGGTTTAGGATTATTAACAGCAACAACCGTAGGAATTGCAGCGCACGCTATTATTAGTGCAGTAGCAGGTAAAAAATCAGAGCATGGAGAAGATAATGAGTAAGAAACATATAGTAATAGACCCAATTACAAGAATTGAAGGACATTTACGAATTGAAGCAGTAATCGATGAAAACAATGTAATCACCGATGCATTTAGCAGTTCAACAATGTTTCGAGGGATTGAAGAGATATTAAAAGGAAGAGATCCACGAGACTGTGGATTATTAGCAATGAGAATTTGTGGAGTGTGTACAGGAACACATTACCAACGAAGTATTGAAGCCGTTGAACACGCTTTTAATGTAACCATTCCAAAAAATGCAAGAATTGTAAGAAACCTTATGCAAGGTGGATTATATATCCATGACCATATTGTTCACTTCTATCATTTACATGCACTTGATTTTGTGGATATTACGAAAGCTTTAGAAGCGGATCCTCAAAAAGCAGTAGACGAAGCACACAAATGGGCAAGTGTGGCAAAAACAAATCCATGGAATGCCAGTGTGAGTACCTATAAACAAGTTCAAGAACGAGTAACCAAATATGTCAAACAAGGACGTTTAGGAATTTTTGGAAATGCTTATTGGGGAAGCAAAGCGTATAAACTCACTCCTGAGCAAAACTTAATTGCTTTATCACACTATTTAGATGCGTTAGAGTTACAAAGAGATTTAGCCAAAGCTTTAGCAATATTTGGTGGGAAAAATCCACATCCACAATCTTTGGTTGTCGGTGGAGTAACGTGTGTTCAAGATATTAAAAATCCTGCACGAATTGCTGAATATAAAACGATTATGAAAAAAGGTCAAAAGTTTACTAAAGAAGCGTATTTACCCGATGTTTATATGGCAGGAACAATGTATGCCGATGAAGCACTTGCAGGTGTTGGTGGTGGTTTAGGTAACTTCATGTCGTACGGAGATTTTAACCTAGATGATTTACCATTTTATAAATCACAAAAACTTTTCCCAAGTGGTGTGGTTTTAAACAAAGACTTATCAAAAGTTTTTGAACTTGACCAAACTAAAATCACTGAAGATGTTACCCATGCTTGGTATGAAGGTACAACCAATCTTCACCCTTATGATGGAGTAACCAATCCAAAATATACAGGATTTGCAAAAAAAGAGAATGGAATTGCGTATTTAGATACCAAAAACAAATACTCTTGGATTAAATCACCGTTATACGATGATGAAAGAATGGAAGTAGGACCATTGGCACGTATGGTTATTGGAGTTGCCAAGGGTGATGAGTTAATCAGCAAATATGTCACAACATTCTTAAAAAATGGTAATTTACCTACAAAAGTACTTTTCTCAACGATTGGAAGAACGGCAGCACGTGCTATTGAAACCGAACTTATGGTTGACAAATGTATCGAATGGGCAGATGAATTGGCTAAAAATGTTGCCAGCGGAGATTTAAGTACATGGACAGAGTTTGATTTTGATAAAGTCTCAAAAGATGCTCAAGGTTTTGGTATGGCTGAAGCTCCACGTGGAGGTTTAGGACATTGGGTTAAAATCAAAAATGGTAAAGTAGAAAACTATCAAGCCGTTGTTCCTTCAACATGGAATGCAGCTCCAAGAGATTATAAAGAGAGATTGGGTGCGTATGAAGCTTCATTGGTAGGTACAAAAGTGGTTAATCCCGATGAGCCGTTGGAAATTATCCGAACGATTCACAGTTTTGACCCATGTATTGCGTGTGCGGTGCATATTGTAGATACCAATGGAAAAGAGTTAAGTGTGTATAAGGTAGATCCATTAGGAGCAAGTCGTGGATAAATTTAAAAAGGTTGAGAGAATGACTCCAGCCATGCGAACCATTCACTGGATGAATGCGATTTGTATGGTTGCTGCAGTTGCAACCGGGCTTTATATTGGTCATCCCTATTATCAAACATTCATAGCAGACCCTGCAGTGGATAAATATGTGATGGCTTGGAACAGATGGGGACATTTTATTGCTGCCATTATTTTCGATGTAACGGCAATTTTAATTGGATATTTATATCTTTTCTCACGATTTGAAAAACCGTATAAAAAGATATTGCCAACAAAGAAAAACTTTCTTGAGTTTTGTGAAGTGTTTTTTAACTTAATTACGTTTAACCGAAGAAAGAAGTTTGATTCAACATACAGCGACAGTTATAACATTATGTTTTTCACACTCTTTCATATTTTGTTGGTGTTTATGCTGTTTACAGGACTTCAACTTTATGTTCATGGTTTAGCTTCGGGGCTTAGTTCTATTGGAGCTTGGTGGCCTTGGATGTTGCATTTTGCAACCGATTGGACACTTTATGTCTTTGGTGGAAATATGGGCGTTAGAATTGCACATCATACAGCGATGTATTTGATTTTAGTTTGGGTTATGTCTCATATTTATTATCAAATCTGGCGAACCATTTTTTGGGGTGAAGGTGATATTAACATCGTTTTAGGTGGGTACAAATTTGTAAGAAAAGCAGATAAAAAAGAAGAAAAATAATCTCTTTTGAATCTATCTTGTGTAAAATGGGTTATGGATAAACCATAACCCATTTTTAATTTTTAAGGAAAAAATATATGAAGAATATTGTCATTGGTGTGGGAAATTTATTGTTTAAAGATGAAGGAATAGGGATTTATGCAGCTAAATATATTGAAGAAAATTATAGTTTTGAACCCAAATTAGAGATAATCGATGGTGGAACACTCGGGTTTAAACTTATGAGTTATTTTCAAGAGTATGATAATGTTATTATTTTAGACACCGTTTCTATTGAAGACAAAGCCGGTGAAATTTTTAGATTGCCCTCAGATGTTTTATTGGGATTAGGTACATACAGAAAAACCGCTCACGAAGTTGAAATTGTGGAGATGCTTGAAATTTGTTCCGTCTTAGATGAACATGCTAAAGTGACTATTTTAGGAATCATACCAGAGGATATTGAAAAAGTAGAAATCGGATTAACACCTAAAATTGAGGAACGATTTGAAGAGTATATTGCCCATGTGATTAAAGAAATTGAAGATATTGGCTGTTCGGCTACTAAAGTTCAAAGCAA
>JBAYZM010000221.1:0-4405 GCA_041672515.1 Arcobacteraceae bacterium | reverse complement strand
AGGAGTTGAAGCACAAACCATTGCCAATGTCTATATTGCCATGGACAATGAATTGGAACTTTTGCCCGTCGTTAATAAAATCGATCTTCCCAGTGCTGACCCTTTAAGAGTGTTAGAAGAAGTGGAAGAAGCCATTGGGTTGGATTGTACGGAACACAATTTAATCAGTGCCAAAACGGGTGTGGGCGTTAAAGATTTAATCGATGCCATTATCAAAAGAGTGCCTGCGCCTAATGGTGATGAAAAAGCTCCTACGAAAGCACTTATTTATGACTCTTGGTTTGATAACTATTTGGGCGCATTAGCCTTGGTGCGAGTCTATGATGGAAGCATTAAAAAAGGTCAAACCATACAACTCATGAACACCAAATTGGAACATCAAGTTATCGGTTTAATGTATCCACACCCAAGAAAACCAACCAAAACCAATGAAATTGAAACGGGTGAAGTAGGAATTGTCGTTTTAGGACTTAAAACGCTCGATGGTATTGCTGTGGGTGATACGATTACGGATGCGAAAAATCCAACCGCTGAGTCTATTGATGGATTTGAACCAGCCAAACCATTTGTATTTGCAGGAATTTACCCCATTGAAACTGACAAGTTTGAAGATTTACGAGATGCTTTAAATAAACTTAAACTCAATGACAGCTCGATTTCATTTGAACCAGAAAGTTCAGCTGCACTTGGAAGTGGTTTTAGAACAGGATTTTTAGGAATGCTTCATATGGAAGTCATTAAAGAGAGGTTAGAGCGAGAATTTGACTTAGATTTAATTGCCACCGCACCAACGGTTGTGTATGAAATTCTAAGAACAGATGGAACACGATTTAGTATTCAAAACCCCAGTGAACTGCCTTCACCAAACTATATCGATACCATTTTTGAACCCTATGTTAAAGCTACGGTTTTAGTTCCCGATGAGTTTTTAGGCAATGTTATCAAGCTTTTAAACGACAAACGAGGAATCCAAAATAAGATGGACTACGTTGGAAGTCGGGTTTTACTAGAGTATGATTTACCGATGAATGAAATTGTTATGGACTTTTACGACAAACTCAAATCCACCACCAAAGGTTACGCCTCTTTTGATTACGAACCCATAGGTTTTCGACCGGGTAATCTTAAAAAACTCGACATTCGAGTTGCAGGTGATATTGTCGATGCGTTATCTATTATCGTTCCAGAAGATAAAGCCGTCACCAAAGGACGAGAGTTTATCAAAGCCTTAAAAGAGTTAATCCCAAGACAACTTTTTGAAGTCGCCATTCAAGCCTCAGTTGGAGCTACGATTATTGCCAGAGAAACAGTAAAATCAACAGGGAAAAACGTAACGGCGAAGTGTTACGGTGGGGATATTACACGAAAAAGAAAATTGCTTGAAAAACAAAAAGCAGGTAAAAAACGTATGAAAGCCATAGGAAAGGTTAATGTACCACAAGAAGCTTTTATGGCAGTTCTTAAAATCTAATCTTTCACGCATCTTCTGCGTTGGAAGAGAAAATTTATATACTCACTTAGTTTACTAAGCTCCTACATAAATTTTCTCTTCCGCCTTGAATCTGCATAAAATTTTAGATTTTATCTGTAAAATTTATTCTTCAATTAAAGTTGCTTCAACATATTCAATTTTAAATTCTTTTCATATTATGGTATTATGTCATTTATAATAAATTTTGGAGTTTTGCTATGCACACTATAAAATTGAATGTTCCCGACAACTTATATCCAAAACTATTAAACAGTAAGGTAGATATACAACTGCAGTTTGAAGAGCTTTTACATGATTTATTTGATGATGGTTATCCATCTATATCTTCAGAAGAAGCTAAAGAAAGAGTATCTGATTTAGTGTTGAAATATAAAAAAGGGGAACTCAAAACGATTCCCTATGAAGAAGATATGGACAAAATTGACAATTGGCTTAAAACTATTTAATGTTTACAGTCGAAAAAAATATCACTTTCAACAGTAGTCTTTTATCGATTTTAAAATACATTGCAAAAGATTCTCCAACCAATGCCAGAAAATTCAAAACTCAATTAGATAAGAAAATAAAAAATATTCCCAATATGCCTTTTAAGGCAAGAAAATCACTTCATATTGATGATGAACATACAAGAGATTTAATCTTTAAAGGTTACACTATTCCTTACTATATAGATGAAATTCATTCCATCATAATTATTCTTGATATATTTAAGTGGCAAGATAAATAAAAACATCTCATAAAGTCTATAAAAAGTTTTATTTTTGGTATAATTATTTATGCGATGCCTATCTTGTGAAAAACTCTCTTTTTCTATTATTTGCAAAGAGTGCCAAAGCACTTTGCTTGTGCCTAATTTTTATAAAAAACAACTCTCTAAAGATTTTTTTGCCTACTCTTTTTACAACTATGAAGAGATTGAACCCTTTATTTTAAGCAAATACTATTTTCATGGGGACAGGGTTTTTAATATTTTAGCTCAACTCTCATTTGCCCAATTTGCTTCCAATTTCAACTACCCTACTTTGATTCATGCCATTGCAGTAGATGACCACACGCGACACGATTTTTCGCATACGGCTATTTTAACCAAACATTTAAAAGCTGCTCATATTAAGCCCACGTACAATGTTTTAAAAGCTTCCAATATCGTGAAATATGCGGGAAAAGATTTGGAATTTCGGCAAAAAAATCCTCGTAAGTTTATCTACAAAGGTGCTTCAAATATTGATGTGATTTTAGTCGATGATTTAATGACCACGGGAACGACTCTTTTAGAAGCCAAAAAAGTGCTTGAAAAACGTAAAGTCAATGTTTTATTTGCTTTGACTTTATGCACAATTACTTCATAAACTCCTTGTAGCTTAACTGTTTAATATTTATAATAAGCTATAATCACACGATATAAAATTAGGAATAGGTATGATAGCTATTATAGATTATAATATGGGAAATTTAGCCAGTGTGTACAATGCCTGTCACTTACTTGATGCTCAAGCACATATTGTAAAAGACCCCAATGAGTTACGAAAATACAGTCGTGTCATTTTGCCAGGAGTGGGTGCTTTTGGTGATGCGATGAAAAACTTAAATCAAACCGGAATGAAAGAAGCCGTTTTAGAGTATGCAAAAAGTGGTAACCCCATGATTGGTATTTGTTTGGGTATGCAACTTTTATTTGAATCTTCACAAGAGTTTGGAAGCCACGAAGGGCTAAGTCTTATTGAGGGTGAAATTGTTAAGTTTGACAAAACAAAAATGCACGAAGATTTTAAAATTCCTCACATGGGTTGGAATACCATTCAAAACAAAGAAAATGTTTTATTTGAAGGTTTACACAATCCCTATTTGTATTTCGTACACTCCTATCATGTTCAAACAGAAGATAAAAATGTTATTGGGTACACACAATATGGCTACCAATTCCCCAGTGCCGTACAAAAAGATAATATTTATGGACTTCAACCACACCCTGAAAAATCGCATGACAATGGGATTAAAATCTTAAAAAATTTTATGTCCATCAAATAAAAGGAACTGCCATGAAAACAATTGCCATCGCTGGAGCTTCAGGATTTGTAGGAACACATTTAACCCAATTTTTCACACAACATGGCTACAGCGTCTCAAAAATTTCACGCCAAGAGTTGAGCAACAGTGAGCTTTTAAGCCAAAAGTTTAACCAAACGGATATTGTCATTAACCTTTCAGGTGCAAATATTATTCACCGATGGAATGACGAATACAAAAAAGAGTTGTATCACAGTCGTATAGACACCACACAAAAGATTGTTGCTGCCATTAAAAATGCCACCAATAAACCCCAAGTTTTCATCTCAACTTCTGCTGTGGGAATTTACTCCAATAAAAAAATCAACAGTGAAGAAGAGTGCGAATATGGCAAAAATTTTTTAGCCAGATTGTGCAAAACATGGGAAAGTGAAGCCTTAAAAGCAAAAGACAATACTCGAGTGGCTATTTTTAGATTTGGTATTGTTTTAGGAAAAAATGGGGGCGCACTGCAAAGTATGCTTTTACCTTTTAAACTCGGACTGGGTGGAACCATTGGCGATGGAAGTCAATATTTTTCATTTGTTCATATTGAAGATTTAAAAAATGCCTTTAAATTTATAGTCGAACACGAAACACTATCAGGCGCTTTTAATTTAGGCGCACCAAAACCCACCACCAACAAAGGCTTAACCAAAGCCTTAGGAAAAATACTTAACCGACCAACACTGCTTCCCGTACCACACTTTGTGCTTAACCTTATTTACGGTGAAGGGGCAAGTGTTCTGACCGATGGGCAAAGCATGATTCCACAACGTTTAGAAGAAAATGGCTTTAAATTTCAATTTAAAACCATCGAAGAGACCATAGAAAATTTATTAGGAGATACGAATTAATGGATATTTT
>JBAYZM010000220.1:0-4455 GCA_041672515.1 Arcobacteraceae bacterium | reverse complement strand
CTCATAAAATTTAATCTTCGCCTTGACTTTGAACAAAATATGACACTTTCTAGCTACAATTAAAAGTATGAAAAGATTGGTTGGATTTTGAAGTTTATAATTGGAGAAAAAATCTTATTAATATTCTGATATACTGCAACTAATTAATTATATAGGGTTTACATGTTAGACAAATTAAGTATTGAAATTATTTTAAGTGGATTTGCCATTTTAATTTCACTTTATAGTCTTTACTTATCTACGAAGACCATTAGACAAAAAGAGCTTCATCATAGCGAAAATAAGCAGTTAGAAGAAAAAATACTATTCTGATGGATATGCCAATGAGTTAATAATATTAAAAGATACTATTAAGATGTCACCTGCTTTAAATGATAAAATTGGTTTATTATTCCATAAATATAGCAAAAATCAAAAGGATTATTTGAATATAGTTTATGAAAAGATTGAACAGTCAGTTCTCAATTCATTAGGAAGTCAAATATACTGGCAAAATACAAAGAATTTAGAAAGTAAAATTCGTTCAATTGCTATGGTTAGTAATCAAATTTTTGATAAAAATGTCAAAGATAATTTGGATATTTTAAAGAAATTAATAGATGGTTCAGAATACAAAGAATTAGAAAAAGATTTTATAAAAACATATAATGAATTTAGTAAATATTACATTCAAATTGAAGATGAAATTAAAATATCAATTAATAAAATTGAAAATTATTTATTAAAAGCAAAAAATGAGCAGTTTAAATTTGATGATGCTTTAAAACAACAATACTCAGGCTTATTAAATTTATTAAACTTTATATCTCAATGTAAAAATAAGATTTCAATTAATGAATATAGAACTATTAATTCATTAGTAGAAGATATTGTTATTGCAGGAATTAAATTAAAAATAATAGAAGAATTATCAAATATATATTAAAACATAGAAAAGAGTATCTATAATTTTAAAAGCAATGCTTAGAGGAGTTTTTTCTACAACGCCTCAGGCTTTCCAAAATAATACCCTTGCGAATAATCGACTCCCAGTTCATTTAAAACATTAAAAATTGCTTCGTTTTCAACATATTCAGCAATGGTTTTGATGTTTTGTTTTTGTGCAAACAATACGATGGTTTCTACGATACTTTTACTGTAAATGTCATCGACAATATTCCGAATTAATGAGCCATCAATTTTTAGAATATCGGGTTCAAATTCGAGCAGTCTTTCAAAGTTGGAGTAACCTGAACCAAAATCATCGATGGCGATTTTTACCCCTTTTGATTTGACGTGTTTGATAAAATCTTTGATGACACTAAAATCTTGAGCTTCTTCATCTTCTAAAAGTTCAAATACAATTCGAGAAGCATCATGGTGGTATTCTTCTAAAAGAGAAAATATTTTTTCTCTGGTGTACGTTTTTTCTATGTCGGTTACAGAAATGTTAATAGAGAGTTCGGTATTGATTTTATGAAGAATTTTAAACGAATTTTCTAAGACTCTTTCGGTAATTTTATTGTAGTAGTTCCCTTTTTTAGAAATGGCTAAAAACTCAAAAGGGGAGATGATTTTGCCTTTTTCATCGATGAGTCGCACCAAAGATTCATACTTTTCTATCTCTTTGGATTGGTTATTGAGTATGGGTTGGAAATAAGACACGATATTATAATTGTCCAACGCAATTTTGACCGTTTTAATCATATTGAGATTATTTTTTGCTTCTTGTGAAACAGAAATTGATAAATCATTGGAAAAGCTCAGTTGGGTTTTTTTATCCATTGCTTGAGCCAATCCTGCTTTGGCATCTTCGTATAACATATATTGACCAATGGCGTAACTAACGGAGACATTCAAGTCAAATTCTAAGTCATCAAAACGAAGTGTTGAGCTTTTAACATTATTAACAAACTCATTGAGATAGCTTTCAATATTAAGTTGCGTTGCTTCAAAAGATTTAAAATCGGTTAAAAGAGCAAATTTGCCTTCACCTAAAGAATAAATATGGTCAAAGTTATAGTTTGTGGGCAAATAAGACATGAGATTATGAGCAAAATTCTCTTCCACTTGGCTAACAGTAACGGTGTTGTAAAATTTATCCAACATTTCAAATTCATCGATTTGCATCATGACCAAGATAGAAAAATCATTTTTTTCAATTCTGTCCAATAGGTATTTTTTATCATCAACGGTGGTTTCTAGGCTATTACGCATGGCAATAAAATCTAAAACTTCTCCATCTAAATTTTTTATGGGAGCAATGATGGTTTCCACTACATAGGTTTTGTCATATTTAGATCTATTTTTAACCAATCCTTTCCAAGGTTGCTTTTTGATTTTAATCGTATCCCATAAATGTTTGTAGAGGTCGTTGGGATTGTCTTCATGTCTTAACACATTGTGATTTTGTCCCAATATCTCTTTTCTTGAATAACCACTGATTTTGCAAAAAATATCATTGACATAAGTGATATTTCCATTGAGGTCAGTTTTTGAAATCATATTGGTTTTTTCAAATAAGCTTAAATATTGATGGGCATAAAATTGATATTTCTTCATTTCAAGTTGGGCTTTGTTAATCACTTTAGAGGCTTGTGTAATTAATTTTTCAAAGGTAAAAGGAGCCTCAATATAGCCATCGATGTTTAATTCAATACATTTTAATAAAATATCGGTTTCATTTTGGTTGGACAAGACAATAACAAAGAGATTGTTTTTTAATACTTTAAGCTCTTTGATGAGTTCAAAAGTTGCCAAAGAGTCATCTAAAAGATTTAAAACAAGCAATTGAATAGGGTGTTTTATAAACTGCGAAAAGGCTTCTTCTTCATTGGAAACGCAAATAACACGAGAAAAGAGTTTTTTTAAATCTTCTGATATATTGGGATAGTGGCTGTTTTGAATGTATAAAATAGGGATATTTTCTGAATCATTTTTTAAACTGTTTGGGTTTGTTAGCATTGGTAAAACCTTTTTATTCTTTGATGTCTAATTTGGTTTGTACCGTACGAATTGCATTTTCCAAAAGAATGGGGTCAAATCCAAATGCTTTGGCTTTTTCTAATCCTTGAAGAACCGTTGTTGGGCTAAGTGGATTTTTAATATTACACACGGTTTTTAATATGTGCAAGATTTGAGTTTGTGTCAAATATTCAGGTGGACATAACTTGATGTTATCAACAAATTCAATCGTATTAATCAGTTTTTCATTAAGATTCCATTTTCTAAAAATAGCTGCAGTGATTTCTGAAGTAGTTGTCGATAAATATTTTTTTTCGATACTGGCAATATCGCAAGATGTTTGTAAGTCAAGCAAAAAGTTCTCTTGTTTATTTTGTTCTACAATGAGGTCTGAAATGAGGAATTTCCCCGTCTCTTGTAAAAAGGCAGGAAGCAGTAACTCCTCTTTTAATTCTGGGTTAAATTGTGAAACCCAACTTAAAAGCAACGATGAACTCATATTGTTAATTTCAAAAAAATCATCGCTGCTGACATCGTATGCTACCAAATCGGTTTTAATGACATTTTTAATGCTGGTACTAAAAGCAATGGAGAGAGTAAAATTAATTCCAAGAAGATTAATGGCTCGACTGGTTGTTTCCACACTGCTTTTAAAACCAAACATCGCAGAATTGGCAATTTTAAGAATAGTAGCAACTATAAGAGGGTCTTGGTTGATAATTTCTTGTAAGGTTTCAGCTTGCTTATCAAAGCTTCTTTTAAACTTTTCTAATTCCAATATGGTTCTAGGAAGAGGGGGTAAAGCATCGATTTTTTCATACAGCGATTCGTTCATAATATACCTCTTATTTTATGCCTAAATTGATAATTGAAATGGCAGTTGTTGATAAAAGCAATATTACAATTTTGTCAATTCAACAAGATTATATCGGAATTATCTAAAAAATATCATCAATTTTTATTTTAAAATAATAAAAGAATTTATATTTTATTTTATGCAGACAACATATTTTTAATGGAATATTTAAAAAATTACAATACAATTTACAAATGAAAAAAGCCACCAAAGAAGACATCGCAATAATCAAAGAAGCCTTTATTGAAAAATACTCCAATGCCGTTACAGAATTGCACTATCGCAACGACTATGAACTTTTAATTGCCATTATTTTATCCGCACAATGTACGGATAAACGAGTCAATATTATTACACCTGCACTTTTTGAGAAATATCCTACGGCTTTTGATTTAGCCGAAGCTTCTTTAGATGAGGTCAAAGAGTTATTAAAATCCTGTTCATTTTTTAACAACAAAGCCCAAAATATCATTAAAATGGCTCGAAGTGTGGTTCAATCTCATGGGGGTGATATTCCTCATGATACTAAGCAGTTGATGCGCCTTGCAGGAGTAGGCAATAAAACTGCCAATGTTTTTATGATTGAATCTGAAGGGGCAAATCTTATGGCGGTAGATACTCACGTATTCAGAGTCTCACACCGTTTAGGATTGAGT
>JBAYZM010000219.1:0-4468 GCA_041672515.1 Arcobacteraceae bacterium | reverse complement strand
ACAGGATATGTAGAACTCTTCGCTCATGGGGGAACTGCAAATGTAGCAGGAAGCATTAATGCTATTGGTGGTTTTGTAGAAACCAGCGGAGATAAAGTAAAAATAGCGGATGACTTTAGAGTCAAAACAAAAACTTGGCTTATAGACCCAACTGATTTTACAATCGCTGCAAGTGGTGGAGATATCACAGGTGCTACACTATCAGCTAACTTGGCAGACCTAGTAATTATAGAAAGTACCAATGGAGCAACAGAAGGGGCAGGTAATATTTATGTCAATGATGAAGTATCTTGGACTAATGAGGCTAGTTTGGTTTTAAAGGCTCAAAATAACATCTTTATCAACTCTGAAATAACCGCTACAAATGGAGATTTAGCTTTACTATATGGACAAGGAGCTGTTGCTTCTGGTAATACCTCCAATTATTACATCAATGCAAAGATAAATTTAGGTGCAGGAGCGGATAGATTTACTACGCAGCTAGGATCTGATGGAGACTATATATCTTGGACAGTAGTAAATGATATAAATACTTTACAAAATATATCAGATGGACACTATGTATTAGGTGCGGATATAGATGCCAGTGCTACTTCAAGTTGGAATAGTGGAAAAGGATGGAATAGTTTAGGAGATGAAGCTTCAAATTTTACGGGAAACTTCGATGGTCTTGGACATACTATTTCTGATTTATATATCAATCGCCCAGATGAAGATTATATAGGTCTTTTTGATATGTAGGAAATGATAGTACTATTCGTAATATAGGAATTGTAGATGCAACGATTACGGGAAGTTTTTATGTAGGTGCTTTAGCTGGATTTCTTGATTCTTCAACTATTGAAAACTCTTATTCAAGTGCAGCAGTTAACGGAATTAATTCTGTAGGAGGATTAGTTGGATTTTCACTTTACGGAACAATTGATAACTCTCATGCTATAGGAAGAGTTGGTGGAGGTGACACTGTAGGAGGATTGGTTGGAGAAAATGGTACTTCTTCAACCATTAAAAACTCTTATGCTAGTACAGAAGTGAGTGGAAATGATTATGTTGGAGGCTTAGTTGGAAGTAATAGTGAAATTTCAACTATTGAAAACTCTTATGCCACTGGAACAGTAACTGGGCATGATTATGTCGGAGGGTTGGTCGGACTTAATGATATGGGTTCAACCATTAAAAATTCTTATGCCATTGGAACAGTAACTGGACGTAGTTATATTGGAGGATTAGTTGGAACTAATGATGCTGCTTCAACTATTGAAAACTCTTATTCAAGTGGAACCGTGAGTGGAAGTGGTATTGTTGGAGGCTTAGTTGGACGTAATAATGATAACTCAACCATTAAAAACTCTTATGCGATTGCAACTGTTAGTGGAACTAATTATGTCGGAGGATTAGTCGGATATACAAAGGATTATGCAGTAATTGAAAACTCTTATGCAAGTGGAACTGTTACTGGAAATACTTATCTTGGAGGATTGTATGGAGGACAGCAAGCATATTCTGTGTTTACCAATTCATACTATGACAATGAAACAAATACAGGAACTTTTAGTGATAGTGCGACTTACGGAAAAACTAAATCACAGATAGTAGCATTGGCAAAAGAAAATTGGGATAGCACTCTTTGGGATATGGGCAGAGGAGCAGATGTGGAAGGATATCACACAGCAGAACTTCCCTATCTACAAGATGTTACAAGAAATGAAGATAAATCTTTCATTATTTTATTTGATAGTGGATATGGAACATCTTTTGATCCATACACCGTTACAAATTGGACACAACTTCAAAATATTAATAATGCAAATGTTCTTACGCAAAACTATTTCTTTCAACTTTTAAATAATCTTAGTAATACTACTTCAGATTATACAAACTTAGCAAGCAGTACAGCAAACGGTGGAGCAGGTTGGAATCCTATTGGAAATATCTATACATCTACACAATTTACAGGATATTTTGATGGCCTTGGACATACTATTTCTGATTTATATATCGATCGTGCTGTAATGTATACAGGACTTTTTGGAGCAGCCAATCATGCAACTATAAAAAATATCGGTTTGGAAAATATAAGTATTTCAGGAGCTGATAATGTTGGTGGTCTGGTTGGATTTAATCAAGGAAATGGTTTAATAGAAAACGCTTATGCTATTGGAACAGTAAGCGGAGGTAATTATGTCGGAGGTTTGGTTGGAAACAGTCGTACAAGCATTTACAACTCTTATGCAAGAGGAAATGTTGCTGGAACTGATTATGTTGGAGGTTTGGTTGGAACACGCGTTATGGGAACAATTGATAACTCCTATGCAGCAGGAACAGTAAGCGGCACCACTAGTAATAAAGGAGGTTTGGCAGGAAGTGGCTCTAATCCTGCTATTACCGATTCATACTATGACAATGAAATAAATACAGGAGATATGAAAGATTATTCCGCTCATGGAAAGACAACAGCACAAATGCAAGATTCGCAAACTTTTATGGACGCTGAATGGAGTATTGAAGAAGACAGTACTGTAAATAAAGGTACTCCATTTTTAGCTTGGCAAAAAAGTGGAAACGGCTATACTACAACATGGGTAATCGGTACAAAAGTAGCATCTACAGGCGGAGGAACAACTGACGGAGGAACAACAGGCGGTGGAACAACTGGTGGAGGTTCAACATTAACACCAACAGTGGAACAACAACAAAAAGAGATTCAAAAAGTAATCACGACGATTTCAAATCAAAATGCTCTGATGGTAACCCCACCAACAATACAAACTACGACAAGCACACCAAATAGCTTAGGACAAAATGTGGCAGTGAATTTTAATGCAGGTGGAAACCAAACACTTATTTCTCAGCCAATCGAAGGGCAAAATACCCAAAGAATTAGTTTAAGCGAAGCTCGACAAATGCAACAAGAAAATGGGCTAAACAGCCAAGAAGTCAGAGTGCCTCTTTCAAGAAGTTCAATGATTGAGTTGGTTGATGGTGGGGTAAATTTACCTTTAGGGATTGAACAAGAGTTTTATGTGGCTCAAGATTTATAAGAGTAAAAGGAAATAAATTTATGAAATTAAAATATATAATACTATCAAGTGTGGTAGCAACATCGTTGTATGCGGCTTCAAATGTTCCTAATATCAGTGATGCCCTAAAGCAAGTTAAACCTCCAAAGATTGAGCGTGAAAAAGCGGATATTCCACAAATTAAACCCCAAGAAGAAAAAGCACCCAAAGAGCTTGAAGAGGGAAAAAAAATTGAAATAAAAAAGTTTTTGATTCAAGGGGCAGTTCACTTAAGTAATGATGAACTTAAAACTATTGTAGAGCCTTTTGAGAATCAAGAACTGAGCTTTAATCAAATGCTTGAAATCACCAGCTTAATTACCAAAGCTTACAGAGAAAAAGGGTATTTTGTCGCACGTGCGTATATCCCACAACAAAATATCCTTACTCAAAATGGCAGTCTAAAAATCAATATCATAGAGGGAAATTATGG
Organism: Arcobacteraceae bacterium; assembly: GCA_041672515.1. Taxonomy (GTDB): domain Bacteria; phylum Campylobacterota; class Campylobacteria; order Campylobacterales; family Arcobacteraceae; genus Marinarcus. Next base: position 976 of record JBAYZM010000219.1, on the reverse strand, counting down.
TAAGTTTCACTTAGAAAATAACTCTTTAGTTAAAGATGAAATTATACAAGCCAATTTAGAAGATATCAAAGATAAAAATATCGTCTCAAGCCATACACTAGAGCGAGCCATGCTCATCATCAATGATACCCCCGGAGTCATTGTGTCTAAAGCAGAAGTGCGACCAGGAATTGAGGTGGGGTCGAGTGATTTTATCATAGGAACGCAAGCTACTAATCCTTACACTGGTTATGTTATTGGTGATAACTATGGTTCTCAATACACGGGCAAACACAGAATCATGGCAGGGGTGGATATTAACTCCCCTTTTAAAATTGGAGATAAAATCTCAGCCTTTGCACTGACCAGTGAAAAAACTGGACTTATGAGTGGAAAACTGGGATATGAGTTTCCTCTTCATCCAAATGGTACTAAAGCAGAACTCAGTTACTCTAAAACCACCTATGAATTGGGAAGTCGTTATAAAAATTTAGATGCCCTAGGAAGTTCAGACACGGTTGCTGCAAGAGTTGAATACCCCATTATACGAACACGCCTTGAAAACTTAAACTCTTATACACAAGTTTCATACAATAAAATGAAAGATGAGATTCAAAGCAGTGATGTCATGGTGAAAAAAGAGAGTTATGTGGCAGTTGCAGGATTGGATTACACCAAAGATGAACTTTTTTTTACTAAGAACTCTCAAACCCGAGCAAATGTTTCTTTGACAATAGGAGAACTCAGCTTTAATCATGAAGATGATAAACAAAATGACCAAGCCGGTGCCAATACCCAAGGGCAATTCTCTAAAATCAACCTAGAACTGGGAAAAGATATTGAAATACTTCCCACTTTACGATGGGAAAATGCTTTACAAGCTCAATATGCTTTAGGCAATAAAAATCTTGATGGAAGCCAAGATTTAAGTGTGGGTGGTATTAATGGAGTAAAATTTTATCCCGATGGTGAAGAGAGTGCAGAAAATGGATATATT
>JBAYZM010000218.1:0-4499 GCA_041672515.1 Arcobacteraceae bacterium | reverse complement strand
CAACAATATCGCCAATAAAAGCTATTCGCATTTTTTTAATCTCACTTCAAACACAGCCCCATCTTTTGTATTAAAGGCTCTGATTTTACCATTTTGGTGTTCTATTATTTTTTTTGAAATATTCAAACCCACTCCCATCCCACTGTGTGTTTTTGAGGAAGTAAATGGTTCAAATAGGGTCTTTAAAATCTCAAGCTTAATGCCCCCTGCGTTGTCTTCAAAAGTAACAACAATTTCATCTTTCTCTTCTTGTAAGACAATATTCAAAAGCCGTTTTTCGTAATTATCTTTAGAGGCTAACTCATCCAACGCATTATTAATTATGACAATCCAAACTTGCTCTACTCTTTGTTTTTGCACTTCACACATAAATTGCAATTCATTTTTATTAATATCATCGATGTCAAAAAGTTTTTGATTTAAGTAGATTCTTGAAATCTGTTTTGAACGGTTATAGGTCATTGTCAAAGCGGTAATTATAGTTGAATAAATATTTACTTTTTCTTTAGCTGCATTGGAACTTTGAGAGATTTCTCGCATGGATTCCACAATATTAGCGATTCGATTAATCCCCTCTTTTATTCTAATACTGTCCTCTTGCATACGTGTTTTTATTTCACTTTGTGGTAAATCATCAATGTCATATCCCATCATTTCAAAGTTTCCTTTGACATAGGTTAACGGTGTATTAATCTCATGCGTAATGCCAGCTGCTAAAGACCCAATGGATTTGAGTTTGATATTTTCAATTTGTTCCATTTGGTGGATTCGGTCTTTTTCTCGGCTTTTTTCAACCTCTTCTTTAATTTTTAATTCCAGATTTTGATTGAGTTCTTGTAATTTTCGTTTATCTTGCAGTGAGTTGACTACGACAACAAAATAGTTTTTATCGGGCAATAAATTCAATGACATTTCAAGATGAATGGAAGTTCCTTCTTTGTGCATAAAAATCTTTTCAATACTGGAAATTGAACCAATTTCTTGGGCTTCCACAAAAATCTTTTGCAGGAAATTTTTTGAATTTTTATGCACAATATCAAAACAACTCATGTGCAACAACTCACTGCTTGAATAGCCCAATAATTCGGAAAACATAAAGTTAACTTTTTTAAAATTCCCTTCTAAATCAATCAAACCAATCCCACTGTGGGCATTTTGAAAAATGGCATTGTATTGTTGAACTTGGTAGTTAATGTCACTGTACAAGTTTTCAATAATCTTTTTATCGGTGATATTATTTCGTATAGCATTAAACCCTACAATATCGCCATGGTCATCAAATATGGGTTCAATGTGCGACTCAACCCAATAAAATCCCCCATCTTTTTTAATCCCTTTTAACTCTGTAAAAAACGATTTACCTTGCTTTAAAATTTTCCAAAGCCCATCGTAATCCTCTTTGGACATATCCGGATGAATCAAAATTTTATGATGATGTCCCAATAGTTCCTCTTTTGAAAAGCCTGAGAAATCACAAAAAGCACTGCTTACTTCTGTAATAATCCCCTCTTTATCCATACGAATTGACATCACGTGTTTATCAATAATATTTAAACTCTCGATTAACTCTTCGCTGTTCTTTTTAATGGTTAAATCTAAATTTTTATTGTCTTCTTCCGTTTTTTTATTGAGTTTTGCAATGGGTTCTGAGAAAATAAGCGAAAGCACAATGGCTATAATAAAACCTGCAACAAGCAGAGTTAAGAAATAATCTTCAAAAGTTTGAAAGAAATCAATATAATCGGATTTTTTATGCAATTGTGTAAGCAAAATAATGTAATCTTGATGGTTAATATAAACCCGTTTAGCAACCAAATCTTCCGTAATATAATTATTAAGTTCTAAAATATTTTTGGCTTCGTTGGAGTAAAGTTTATAAATATTTTGGTGCTCTAAAAAATATTTCGACCAATTGTATTGGCTTTGCGTATGAACAATAAAATTCCCTTCTTTATCTAAAATATACGAGTTTTTACTGTAGACATTTTGCATCTGTTCTAAAATATAGTTGCTGTTGACAACAATCGATAAAAAGCCTCTTTTGGTTTTTAACACAAAACGCATGACAAAATAAATAGGGCGAGAAATTTCACCATGTTCTTTATTGACATCAAAATTGGAGTGCCACATTTCACCTACTTGCAAGGCTTTAACTTCTTTACAATAATCTTGCATAATTTTATTTTGCAGCGCTTCTTGCGGAACCACTTCTTGTTGATTCTCTTTGGCGTTAACACGAATAATCTCTTGTCCTGAAAAACTTAAAATCTTCATTTGCAAAATATCGCTGTTGCTTTTCATGATCAGTTTAAAAAAGTCAACCATCTCTTTTTCATTTTCTTTGGTTTTAACGTAACTGTTAAAAACTTCACTTTCATTCATGGCTAAAATCTGCTTGTTTTTATCATTGACATAGTTTTCTAAAATTTTTTGTTTCATTTCCAAAGAGTGCGTAACGGCTTGCATCTCTTTTTTAGCTGTATCCACTTCATAAAAATTTTTAAATAAAAAGGTAAATAGCATTAATAAAATAAAAGAAAAAAGAATAAACGCAATAAACAGCTTAATGTAAAAAGAGACTCTCATGTTAAGACCTTTTATCTTTTCGTCTGTCATGGGAAACGAGTTTGATGTAAAAACAGGTGCTGTTTTCTTCATTTTCAAACCAAAATTGTGCGCCTATTTTTTCCAATAAAAGCTTTGCAATATAAAGGTTTAATCCTACATCTTTTAGAGTTTGTTCATCGTAATTGTTTGAAAATACTTTTTCTATAATATTTTTAGATTCACCTTTGGCGTTGTCCCAACATTTAATCATAACACTGTTTTGTTCTTCCACAACGAAAAGTGCAATCGTTGGGTTTTCAATCTGATTGGAAATCAGATGTTCAATACAATTTTTTAATAAATTAACAATAATTTGTTTGAGTTCATTAAACACACCATAACAAAAAATCTCTTGACCAGAATCCAAAGAAATGCCAATATGATGCAACGAACACTCTGATTTCACTAAGGTTATAGACTCATTAATCGCACTGTAGACGTTGTATTTATCATTTTGATTGGTATGACTGAAAAAGGTTTTAAACTCATTTAAGGTCATTGAAAGTGTTTTAATTTGATACCCAATCTCATCGTGAATGTTTTGTAACTCTTTTGGGTTTAACTCATGGCTTGAAATATGTGCTTGTAAATTGGCAAGTTCAATCGAAACACACGACAAGGGGTTTTTCCATTGGTGGGCTAAACTGTCTAAAATTTTACCCATTAATACAATTTTGGTTGTATCAATAAGCGATTCATCTCGCATTTTAATCTCATGCAATTTATTGGACAAATCCTCTTTGAGCAGATTATTAATCTTTTTGAGTTGTTTGGTATCGGTAATATTCACGCGAATTGAGGTATAGCCTATAAAATTATTATTAATATCGTATTGAGGAAAAATAATGCCTTTGACCCAATAAGAGTTTCCATTTTTATCGATATTTTTAATTTCACCTTCCCATTTTTTTTCTTTGAATAAAGCATTCCACATATTTTCAAAAAACTTTTTAGACATATCGGGATGACGTATTACATTGATATTTCGACCAATCAACTCTTTTTTGGCATACCCACTGATATCACAAAATGCTTGTGTCACGTAAGTAATAAATCCACATCTATCGGTTTGTGTCATAACGACATATTTATCAATTGCTTTGAGTAAATCGGTGTACTCTTTTAAAATACTGCTGTTTTTATCTTTGTACGAATGTACATTGTAGACCAAAATAAAAATAAGCAATAACATAAAAAACGTCAGTAAAATAACATAGTTTAAAAAGTCATAAATGTTAGAAATTTCAGAATACTTCGCATTGCCCAACGCCATTAAATAGCTGTTGTGCTCATTGGTTAAACTGTTAAAAAAAGGAATAAAAACCACCAATTGATACTGTTTTTCGTAAAAAACACTCAAAGCAAACTCTTTTTGTTGATTCATATTATCCACAATAAAAGTGGCATTATTGCTGGAGAATTGTTTAAATATTTCGGGGTTGTATTTAAACTCTTTAAAAACCGTGTTTTCAATTTTATAGGCATTGTGCAGCTCAAATTCCACAAAATCTGAGCCATCTTTTGCCAAAAGTGTTTTATCTAAAAGGGTGTTTTTATGAAGAAAAAAGAGATTATAATCAAGGCTTTTCTCAATCTTTTTGGCTAAATAATCAAAACTAAACTCAATTTCAATGGCGCCTAAATGCTGTAACTCTTTATCCAATAAGGGTTTAATATAGACACTTGAAGCCGAACTTTCGGTGATTTCTGTCGTTTGAACTTCTTTTTTGGTTGAATTCACATAAACAATACTCTGTCGTTTGCTAATGAGTTCCAAATTTTTGTTGCTCATATTTAAAAGCAGTTCATTGTTGGGCAGATAAAAATTAATGCTTTTAATCCCAAAGGATTTAAAATAGTAAAACTTATCTTTTAAATACTAAAATCACATC
>JBAYZM010000217.1:0-4522 GCA_041672515.1 Arcobacteraceae bacterium | reverse complement strand
AAAAGCTCAAGTCTACAATGCCAACTATAATTTACTTTCAAATGATGGTAAAAAAGGGTTTGTTCTGCGAGCTTATCAATAAAAATTAAGTGCTAAACCTTTGGCACTTAAGACGTAAGCTTTTTTTAAAACTTCACACACATTACACACACCACGTACTATACTTTTAAAAATAGATTAAAAGGAAATAGTATGAAACAGATTAAATTAGCACTTTTAGGATTATCTTTGGTCGCCAGCACGGCTGTTTTTGCAGCAGAACATGACCACTCAAAAATGAATCATGGAACGTCTGTACCTTCTGGGTTAGCGTATTACAATGAAATGAGTACCAAAGATGAGTTCAAAGTCATTTTAAGTACACAAAAACCATTTGTAAATGGGAGTAATGAGGTAGAAATTGTCATTTTAAATGCAGAAAAAAAAGTCGACAATGCCGATGTAAAACTCAAATTCTTTATGCCAGAAATGCCTGGAATGGCTGCTATGGAGTATGAAACCGAAGCTAAATTCATCAATGGCAAATACAAAGCCGATGTCAATTTAAGTATGAACGGAACATGGCAATATCAACTTAAATTTAGAACCGAAGATAAAAAGGTCAGAACTGTTAAAGGGAGTGTAAACTACTGATGAAAGCAAAATTGCTTTTATCGCTTTTAGCGACCTCTGCATTTGTTTTTGCTACAACGGTAGAAGAGTTAGTGCAAACCACTTTTGAAAAAAACTACACGCTTCATGGTTTGGAAAAAGCCATCAACAGTGCCAATGAAAATATTGTGTTGGCAAAAAAGTGGCAAAATCCCATGTTGAGTTTTGGGGCAAATGACATTCAATTTGATGATGTGAGTAAAAGAGATTTAGAAGCGATGCAAGCGCAATTTATAGGAATTACACAAGTCATTCCTATGGGAAATAAACTGGAATACAAAGAAGAAATTGCATTAAAAGATAAAGCCATTTTGCACTTTGTGTTAGAAGACAAAAAACTTGAACTGCAATCAAAAATTTATGAATTGGCTGCATCTGTTGCCATTTTAGAGAAAAAATTAGAGTTACTTGAAAAGTATTTAAACAATATTAACAGACTCGAACAACTCAATATTGCACTGTATGAAAACAATCAAGCGTTGCAAACGCAAGTACTGAATTCACAAATGATGTATTCAAAAGTCAATATCCAAAAAATAAAATTGAACACGGCCATTAAAAACTTGTATATACGACTTGAAGAGTTAACCCAAGAAAAAATCGAACAGCTTAGTGTCAATTTAGAGGTCAGCCGTAAGCCTTTGGTGATCAATTATGAGAAACATCCCAAACTTCAAGTGCAAGAACTGTTGGCAAAAAAAGCACTCACTCAAGCCAAATTGGAAGCAGAAAATAAAATTCCTGATATCAGTTTTAATATTGCCTATTTTCAAAGAGACAGCAAATTTGAAGACTATGTCAACTTTTCAGTTGCCATTCCTTTAGCGATTTATGGAACAGAAAACAGCAAAGTGTTGGTGGCAAAGTCGAAAAATTATGAAGAGTTAAGTCGATTAGAAGAGTTAGAAAAACAGTTTAATACCCAAACAAAACTTTTAAAAAATGATTTTGATAATGCCTTAGCCAGCATCAATGTATTAGAAACCAATATTTTGCCTTTACAGCAAAAAGTGCAAGAATCCATTGAGTTGTATAACAGTTTAGAAAAAATAAAACCGCAAGAAGCCATTAACAGTTTAAATGAGCAAATAAACTTTGAACTTTCACTGTACGATGAACAGTTAATTTACTTTCAAACCCTGGCAAAGGCGATGTACTACAACAAAGGAGTTATTCAATGAAATTTTTAATCCAAATGCTGTCGGGGTTAATCGTGGTGTCCATGAGTGTAAATGCACAAATTATCGATGCCAAACAACTTTTTAATAAAACAACCGTGAAAGTCAAAGAAGAAACGATTTCTCAAACGCAAACATTTTATGGACAAACCAGTGTTGATACGAGCAAAGTCTTTGATGTGGTAACACGGTTTGATGGCTATATTACCAAACTTTATGCCAATGAAGATTTTATGTTGATTAAAAAAGAGACGCCTTTGTTTGAACTTTATTCCAATGAAGTAGCAAGTATTCAAAAAGAGTTGCATATTGCCAAACAAATCAATGCAAACTTGTATCAAAGTGGTTTGGATAAACTGACTGCTTTAGGATTGCACGATAAAGAGTTGCACCACATTAAAAACTCACCACAAACCAATATGAATATCGCCTTTTATGCGCCTTTTAATGCCATACTAATAAAACGAAATATCAATAACGGAAGTTCCGTAAAACAGGGTCAACTGTTATTGCAACTGGCCAATATTGAAGAACTTTGGTTTATTGCACAAGTGTATCAAAACGATTTAACATCAATTAAAAAAGGCTTAGAAGCAAAACTTTATATTGATGGATTTAAAGAGCCTTTTAAGACAAAAGTGCACACCATTTATCCCATCGTTGATGAAAAAACAAAAACGGTTGCGGTTCGTTTTGTAGTAGAGAATAAAAACTTAGAACTCAGTCCCAATATGTTTGCTAAAGTAGTCGTTCAAACCCATCAAAAAACAGCTTTGACTTTGCCTAAAAATGCGGTGATTCAAAAAGGCAATAAGCATTTTGTGTTTTTATACCACTCACAAGAAGAGTATGAACCTTTAGAAGTTGAAGCAAAACGAATCAATGCGAATATGTATGAAATTATCAGTGGACTTAATGTCAATGATGAAGTTATCAACAATGCGCTGTTTTTACTCGATTCCGATGCTGTGACGAACTCGTTGTACAGCAAAGATGAAGAGTGGTAGGAGAAAACAATGGTTGAAAATATTATTGCTTACAGCATCAGACATAAATTTTTAGTACTTTTTTTTACGATTATTGTAACCATTGCGTCGATTTGGTCGCTTAAAAACACCAGTTTAGATGCCTTACCCGATTTATCACCGCCTCAAGTTATTGTGCAAGTTAAATGGGCGGGACAAAGCCCTAAAACCATAGAAGAACAAATTGCTTATCCACTTATTTCCAATTTGATGAGTTTAAAAAATATCCAAACTGTTCGAGCCATGACCAGTTTTGAAACGGCGATGATTTATGTTATTTTTAAAGATGGTACGGATTTATACGATTCCAGAAGTCGAATTTTAGAACAACTCTCCAGTTTGCAAGGCACTTTTCCACAAGGCTCAAGCGTACAAATTGGTCCTGATGCCACGGGGGTCGGTTGGGCGTATGAATACGCACTCAAATCCCATACAAAAAATTTACAAGAGTTGCGAAGCTTGCAAGATTATTACTACAAGTTTGCTCTTTTAGGTGTGGATGGTGTTTCTGAAGTGGCTTCCATTGGCGGGTATGTCAAGAATTATGAAATTACACTCAACCAAGATAAACTCGTGCAATACAATCTAAGCATTGATGAGGTTAAAGAAGCTATTACCAAGAATAATGGCGACAATGGCGGAAGAATTATTTTAGAAAATGGATATGAACATTTAATTACTGCCCGAGGTTATTTACAAAGTGTGGTGGATATTGAAAATATTACGATTAAAACAGTTAACTCTATTCCTTTAACCATCAAAGATATTGCCAATGTAATGATAACCTCTGCCAATCGTCGAGGTGTTGCAGAACTTGATGGTCAAGGAGAAACCGTTGGGGGTGTTATTGTCGTTCGACACGGGGAAAATCCCTATAAGGTCATTAAAGCGGTTAAAGAGAAACTGCAAACGCTAAAAGTTGAAGGCGTAGAAGTGGTTGAAACGTATGACCGAAGTTCACTCATTGAAAAAGCCATTGATACGCTTAAAAATACACTTATTGAAGAGAGTATTATTGTTATGATAGTCAGTGGTTTGTTTTTATTTCACTTTAGAAGTGCGTTAATTATTATCATTACACTTCCTATTACGGTGCTTGTAACGTTTTTACTGATGAAACTTTTTGGATTGGGTTCCAATATCATGAGTTTAGGAGGCATTGCCATTGCCATTGGTGCAATGGTGGATGCGACTATTGTTATGGTGGAAAACGCCCACAAATATCTGCAAGGAAAAGAGAATATCTCCAATGAAGAGCGTATAGAAATTATCATAAAATCGGCCAAACAAGTCGGTCGTCCCATTTTCTTTGCATTGGTGTTGGTGGTGGTTTCTTTTTTACCGATTTTTGCACTGAGCGGTCAAGAAGGAAGATTGTTTTCGCCGTTGGCATTTACCAAATCATTTGCCATGATTGCAGGAGCGGTGCTTTCTATTACATTGGTGCCAATTTTAATGATATTTTTCATTCGAGGCAAAATAATAGCCGAAGATAAAAATATCTTAAATAAGTTTTTTATTCGACTCTATTCCCCTGTATTAAAACTGGCTTTGCGATTTCGTTATGCCATTGTTTTTATCTTTTTTGCCACCATCATTGCAGCGTATCCTGTGTATAAAAAACAAAATTGGGAATTTATGCCCATGATGAACGAGCAAACATTGATG
>JBAYZM010000216.1:0-4523 GCA_041672515.1 Arcobacteraceae bacterium | reverse complement strand
AAGAGTATACCATTGAAATCACCGATTTACCTGGTTCATACTCATTAAATGACTATACACTCGAGGAAAAAGTCACCAAAGAGTATTTAGAAAACTCCCCTTACGATATTATTCTAAATGTCATTGACTCCACCAATTTACAACGAAATTTGTTTCTTACGAGTGAACTTTTAGCTTTGGATAAAAAAATGGTGATTGCTTTAAATATGACCGATGAAGCCATCAACGAAGGTGTTCATATTAATGCACAACAACTGAGTAAAATATTGGGAAAACCTTGTATTAAAACCAGTGCTGCCAAAAACAGAGGCATTACAAAACTTTTAGAAGCCTTGATTGAAAAACATGAAACACCTAAAGTGAAATCTAAACTTATTTTTTCCAATCCCATGGAAGAAGAGATTGCCAATATATCACAACTTTTTAGTGATAAAGGGTTTAAATCCGCCATTAATTACCGAGAATTAGCCATTAAACTTTTAAAAGAAGACAAACAAACCTACAAACGATTTCACGATGAACCCATTTGGATAGAGTTACAACACACGCTAAAAGAGGCATTTGAACACCTTTATTTGCATTATGACACCAAAGATATGTACGATATTTTTTCACAAGAACAATCCTCTTTTGCCAAAGGAGCGACACTTGAAACTTTGAGTGAAAAGAAATCACTCAAAGAAGATATTACTTCAAAAATCGACTCATTGCTTATTCATAAATTTTTTGGATTACCGATTTTCTTCTTTTTTATGTGGTTTTTATTTCAGCTTACCTTTGAAATAGGTAATATTCCTATGGATATGATTGATGCTTTTTTTGCTTCATTAATTGACAGCACCAAAAGTGTTTTGGGCGAAAATGAAGTCTCTTACATGATAGCAGATGGCGCGATTGCTGGAGTGGGAGCGGTTTTACTTTTTGTTCCCAATATTGTCATACTCTTTTTTGGAATTGCTCTTTTAGAAACGACAGGGTACATGAGCCGTGTTGCTTTTTTATTGGATGGATTTTTCCATAAGTTTGGACTGCATGGAAAATCGTTTATTCCTTTAGTAACGGGCTTTGGATGTTCTGTTCCTGCGTATATGGCAGCACGAACACTCAAAAATGAACGAGACCGACTTTTAACGCTTTTTATTATTGGATTTATGTCGTGTGGTGCAAGATTGCCTATTTATGTTCTTTTTGTAGGAGCCTTTTTTCCCAATGAAAATGCAGGCAATGTGCTGTTTTTGATTTATATTTCAGGGGCTATTTTAGGACTCATTGCTGCAAAAATTTTAAAAGTCGTTGTCTTTAAAAGTGAAGATGAACCCTTTGTAATGGAAATGCCCAAATACAGAATGCCCTCTTTCAAATTGGTGTGGCACACGGTTTCTAATCAAGCAATGATGTACTTAAGAAAAGCAGGAACCTATATTTTAGCAGCTTCTATTCTTATTTGGATTGCTTCAAATTATCCCAAAGATAAAGCTTACGAAGCAACAATTACAACCAAAATCGAACAAGTTGCAAGCGATGAAGAAAAAGTTGCTTTGGAAAATGAGTTGGCATTGTATAATTTAGAAAACTCTTATTTGGGAAAAATTGGTAAATTCTCAGAACCACTTTTTGCACCCTTAGGATTTGATTGGAAAATGTCTGTTGCACTAGAAACAGGACTTGCCGCCAAAGAGATTGTGGTTTCAACTTTGGGTATTTTATACGGTTTAGGGGAAGAAAATGATGAAACCAGCCAAACACTTATAGAAAAAATCAAAAACAATATCCCCATGGAAGCTGCGGTTTCATTTATTGTCTTTGTTATGATTTATATTCCCTGCTTAGCTGCTTCAATGGTATTTGCTAAAGAAGCGGGCGGATGGAAATATTTGGGGTATTTGTTTGTGTTTACAACCACTACGGCTTGGGTTTTATCGTTTATTGCCTACAATGTTGCCAAATGGGTAGTATAGTTTAAAAACTATACTACGCAACATTAACGTATTTCAAATGTTGTGGTAATAACCTCTTGCTCGTCAAAAACTCGGAATGTCCATATCCCTTTTATTCGTCCACTTAAATATCTAAAATCGTACACCGAACTGTGTCCAGCTGGTTTAATTTTTGCTCGTTTTCGTGTTGACTCACCATCGGGATTAATCCATTCAATAATGACTTCTTTATCTTCAAATAATATCGGGGAAGTGTATTTACAAATAATAGCGTTTTCATCATTTTCAATTAAACAATCGGCTTCTTTAAGAGATTCTTCTTCAAAATTCATTTCAGAAGCAAATAAAAAAGAGGTAATAAAAACAGCTGCGTACATAAAGTTTTTCATTCAATTCCTTTATAGGAAAATTTAACCAACTCAAAGCATATTATAGCGTAACAATTACTCTTTTAAATCATTCCATTCATACTGTTGCCAAATTGCAACTCCATCTAAAGAAGCTCGGTTGGTCAAAGTTTCAAAAGGCATAAAATTCTCTTTGTAACCCATACTAAAATGGTTTTTTATCCAATATCCCAAATAAATATAGGGAATATTGAGCTCTTTTGCCACTTTAATTTGAGCTAAAATGGAGAATTTCCCCAAAGAATATTTTTCATAATCGTGGTCATAATAACAATAAATGGAAGAAATGGCTTGAGGTAAAATATCGGTTAATGCCACACCTACAAGTTTCTCATTACGAACATACAAAAACTCTTGTGCAAAACTTAAATTGCCATCCACATACGAACGCTGATATTCCGATGGGGAAATAGGATTGTACGGCCAATCTTTTTTTTCATTCATATTTCGGTGATATTTATCGTACAAATGCAAATGTTCAATCGACAAAGATGGGGGTTGAATATACAAAGCGGTCTCTTTATTTTTTGCTAAAACACGCTTATCTGATTTGGAAAACTCATAATTTTTAACATCAATACGAATGGAGACACATTTGGTGCAATTTTTGCATTCGGGCACAAAATGCATTTGCCCAAAGCGTCGCCACCCGTGTTCGAGCATATTTTGATAATCACTTTGAGAACACTTACTTAAATATCGGTAACGTATATCTGAAATTTCTTCATCAAAGTAAGAACACTCTCGGTTCTCTTCTAAAAACTCTAAATCGTCTTGTATAATTCGCATCGCTACTCGTTGATTTTTTCTTTTATCTCTTTAGCTAATTGGGATATTTTTTTAATTTTTTCATTAAAATTGGTAGTGTCATCAAGCAGATGTTTCACAAATGCTGAACCCACGATAACACCATCTACCCCAATTGCTTTCTCTTTAGCCGTGTTTTCATCCACACCAAATCCAATATAAATAGGTGTCGTAGAAAATTCTCGTACATTTTCAATGATTTGAGTTAAATCTTCACTCTCACCACTTCCTGTAATTCCCGTGTATGCCACCAAATAGATAAATTTTTTCGCCTCTTTAACAACCGTTTGAATTCGCTCTTTACTGTCTGTAGGGGCTACAAAACTAATCAGTGCTTGATTATTCTTTCTGAAAATATCTTGATAAGCTAAGGCTTCTTCATAAGGTAAATCAGGAATAATTGCCCCTTGAATACCCAATTCATTGGCTTTTTTAACAATATTTTCCATACCTTGATGGTAAAAAGAGTTCATGTATCCCATCCACAAGGTCTCAATATGGGGTGTAATTTTTGCTGAAACTTCAAAAAGGTCTTTCATTTTAAACCCATTTTGTAAACTCAATAAATTGGCTTTTTCAATAACAGGACCATCGGCAACGGGATCAGAAAAAGGAATACCCAATTCCAAAATATCAACCCCTGCTTCTGCCATACTCAAGCTTAAGTCAACCGTAAAATTATTATGGGGGAATGATGTGGTAATGTATCCGACTAATTTTTTCAATTTAAAATCCTATAATTTGATTAATAAGCAAATATTCTATCAAAAATATGTATAATATTATCTTATTATTTTATCAATTTTTATGCAAGGATTATCTATGAGTATGACCAATAACGAACCATTTAAAGAAAAAATGACCATTTCAAAAATTAAAAAATCTAAAAATATCAAAAAACTCACCATGATTACTGCTTATGACGCATTGTTTGCCAAACTGTTTGAAAAAGAAGTTGACATGATTTTAGTAGGAGACAGTTTAAATATGTCGTTTGCCGGAGAACCCGATACGCTAAGTGCCACATTGGAGCAAATGATTTACCACACCAAAGCCGTTTGCAACGGGGCTAAAAGTGCATTTGTGATTTGTGATATGCCTTTTGGAAGTTATATCAATGAAAATGAAGCCTTACAAAACTGCATTAAAGTCTATGCCCAAACCAATGCAGCAGCTGTAAAAATTGAAGGTGGAGCCGATCGAGCCCATATTATTAAACATCTGACCAGCAACTCCATAGCCGTCATGGGACACATTGGACTCATGCCACAGTATGTGCGAAGTGAAGGGGGATATATTGTGCGAGGGAAAACCCAAGAAGATACCCAACAACTCATTTGCGATGCCAAAGCTGTTGAAAAAGCGGGGGCAT
>JBAYZM010000215.1:0-4538 GCA_041672515.1 Arcobacteraceae bacterium | reverse complement strand
AAAAAGATGAACTTGCCCTCATTTTGGACTTGCCAAAATCCAATGCCAAAGAGTCGCAAATAGAACAAAGAGAAATAACCATTGAATTAAGTGAAGAAAAACTGGCTTTTAAAGGGAAAGAAATCACACTTAATGATTTAAATTTGGAACTTAAACGTATTTCGGATAAAAATAAACCCGTTATTTTACGTATCGATAAAAATGTGAAATATGAAAAAGTGGTGAAAATTTTAGATTTATTACAAGAGCATCGGCTAAATAATCTGGCTTTGATAACCAAAGAGTAGCCAGTTGTTAGTTTTTAGTTGATGGTTTATAGAAAATATACTGCGCCATCAACCTAAAACTAATTTACAGGATTTTAATTAAAAATTCTCCCAGTTATCATCTGATTTCTTGCTCTTTTGAGTCTCATTTTTTTTAATACCTTTACTGCTTTTTTCTATGTGTTTTTGTTGAAATTCAACTTTCTTTTCTTGAACTTCATTTTTCCCTTGAAACTCTTTTGCATTGGCATTGTCAACAATAAGTTTTGCAATATTGTCTGTAGACATTGCAATCTCTTTTGTGTCCGATGCAATGGAAGCATTCTCTTGGGTTTGTTGGTCAAGTTGAGCCACGGAGGCATTTATTTGTTCTATGCCTTCTAACTGCTCTTTACTTGAGTTTTCTACATCTTTGATTAACTCAATCGTATGTGAGATATTCTCATTTAACTCTACATATCCCTTAATCATATCGTTTGCAATATTTTTACCTCTATTGGCTTTACTGGTTGCATTTTCAACAATCGTTTTAATCTCTTTCGCGGCTTCAGCACTTCGGCTTGCTAAATTTCTCACCTCAGCAGCAACCACGGCAAATCCTTTACCCGCTTCTCCTGCAGTAGCAGCTTCAACAGCTGCATTTAAGCTTAATATATTGGTTTGAAAGGCAATTTGATCAATTACACTAATGGCTTCATTGATTTGATTCACTTGCTCATTAATTTCATCCATTGCCACTGTAGTTTCTTGTGCAAGTTTCTCTCCATTATTTGCAGATTGGGTGACACCGCTTGCCAAACCAGACATTTTAGCAACATTATTGGTATTGCTTCTTATGTTGCCTGTTATTTGCTCCAAAGCAGCTGCGGTTTGCTCCAAGCTTGAAGCTGCTTCACTTGAACTTGCATTGAGTTTATCAACGTTATTAAGCAATACGCTGGAACTGTTTCCTAGTGTCAATCCATTTGATTTATTTTCAACCAGCATGGTTGTAATAGAGTCTCCTAAGGTATTAACACCATTAGCCAATCTTAAAAGATGCTCTTTTAAATCTTTTTTTGCAACTTTGTTTAAATAGTTATAGTTTGAATACTGCTCTAAAATATTAAGGACATTAGCAATATTGGTTTCTAAATTGTATGCCATGTTATTTAAAACATCTTTGAGTTTCATTAATGCAGGGTTTGATACCTTTGCATTGAGTCTTTGGCAAAGGTCACCTTGTTCAAACTCGCCTAAAACAGCAATGGTTTCATCAATTAATTTTCTATCTTCTTCAATTGATTTTTCAGTTTTTTTGATGTTTTCATTAACCGCACATGTCATTTCTCCAAGCTCATCTTTTAATTCCAAGCTAATTAGGTTGACACTAGAAGATTCTCGGTTTAAATATGAGAAAAACCCAAGTAATCCTTCTTTAAACGTATTAATATTTTTTACAATTTGATTAATAATTAAAATTAGAACCACAATAAGTATAATTAAAATAATGACCGTAATAAGTTCTAATACATTAAACTGACTGTCAATATTTTTTTGTAAACTGCTTAAAGGAACTTTTACTCCAACAGCACCTCTAAAATCACCTACTTTCCAATCGCTTTTAGAAGTTAAGGGGTGTGAATTATGACATTCAACACACCCTTTGGCCATAATATCTGGAATCGCATAGCGAATCATTGTTTCCCCATTCTCTTCAATCATCTCATAGTAAGGTTTAGTTTTGTCTTCTTGCAATACTTTTAATGATTGCTTTTCAAATTCATCAAGTTGCAGTTCTCTGTTTTTAAAAGGGTGTTCACTGTACAATCTTAATGTAACTCCAGGCATTGCTTGAGAAATATTATGCCCCACAAGATTTACAAACGTCGCAGCCGCAGGAACTGCTCCTTTAATATTTTCCCAATCTTCATGGTCATATCCACCATTTTCTTGAATCTTAGGCATTATTTTCCCAGCATATATTTTTCTCATTTCAGAGGACTGTTTTGTCATAACATCAGCAACTTGAATTCCACTTTGAAGTAAAATCGAATTTTTTGCACTCATTGATGTCATAAGAATAATTGCTAATACAACCAAACCTCCCACAATAACAGGAAAAATGATTTTATTCTTGATACTTTTTAACTCAAACACACTAAAACCTCCAATGATATATAAGAATAAAATCTGAATATTTATTCTTTAAAATAATATAATAACTTATTTATACTTTACTCTGTGTTCCTTTGCAACTTTGTTGCATCAAAAGAGTTAAAATAAATCTTTTTGTCACTATATGAAACAGTTAAAGAATTTTGATTTTATTATGAAAAGTTTTTGATATATTTGTAGGAATGTGCTAGTTGATGGTTAATAGAACAGATACTATAAACCATCAACCAACAACTAATTTTTATTTAAACACTGTAAATCAGAAAAAGCTGTTTCGAGTCTTGCTATCATAGCCTCTTGACCTGCTCGTAAAAACTTTCTTGGGTCGTAGTAGTTTTTATTGGGTTTATCTTCACCCTCAGGGTTTCCAATTTGTCCTTGTAAGTAGTCATGATTTTTAGCTTCATATCCTCGTACACCATCCCAAAACGCCCATTGTGTGTCGGTGTCGATATTCATTTTAACCACACCATAGGTAATGGCTTCTCGAATTTCACTTAAAAGAGAACCTGAACCACCATGAAATACAAAGTTAACTGGTTTTGAATCTTTTTTCTCTTTTTGAGCAATAAATTTTTGCGAGTTATCTAAAATAACTGGCGCTAATTTGACATTTCCTGGCTTATACACACCATGAACATTTCCAAAACTCGCAGCAATGGTGAAGTGAGAACTCACTTTGCTTAATTCTTCATACGCAAAACTGACTTCACTGGGTTGTGTATAAAGAAGTGAATTATCCACATCTGAGTTATCCACTCCATCTTCTTCACCACCCGTAATTCCCAACTCAATTTCTATCATCATGTCTAAAGCATTCATTTTTTTGAAATACTCAACGCATGTAGCCACATTTTCCTCTAAGCTGTCTTCACTTAAATCCAACATATGTGAAGTAAAAAGTGGTCGCCCTGTTTTTTCAAAATGTTTTTTCCCTGCATCAAGTAATCCATCTATCCAAGGCAAAAGTTTTCGAGCGGCATGATCCGTGTGTAAAATAACAGGGATTCCATACGCAGCTGCAACCGTGTGAATATGAATTGCTCCACTAATAGCTCCTAAAACAGCCGCGTTATCGCTTTTTAAACCTTTACCTGCAAAAAAGGCCGCTCCGCCATTAGAAAATTGAACGATAACCGGTGATTTTGCTTTGAATGCCGCTTCTAAAACAGCATTGGCAGAATCTGTTCCTACAACATTGACGGCTGGAATAGCAAAATTATTCTCTTTTGCATAATTAAATAATTTATGTGCTTCGCTACCGCTTAAAACACCTGGTTTAACAATATCTAATACTCCCACGTTTTCGCTCCTTATTTCACAATATTTATTTTTGCAGATTCTTTTAATTTAGTTACAACTTCTTTGATGTTATTTCTAAATTTTTCTTGTGTAATAACTTGTTTAATTTGACCTTTGACTTCTTCAAACGTTAATTTTTTAGACGGTGTTTTATCTTCTAAATAAATAACATGAAATCCAAATTGTGTTTTAACTGGAGTTTTAGAGTATGTTCCTTTTTTCAAAGCACTTGCAGCACTTGAAAACTCTGGTACCATTTGATTGGCTGCAAATTCACCTAAAGAACCACCGTTTTTACCTGTAGGTCCTGTTGATTTTGTTTTGGCTAATTCAATAAAATCTTCTAATTTATTTTTTGAAGCATCTAAAGTTTTAATAATACTTTTTGCTTCTTCTTCCGTTTGAACTAAAATATGTCGTGCATTTAATTTTTCAGGAGTTACAAATTGATCTGGGTTTTGTGCAAAATAATCACTGACTTCTTTATCGGTTACTTGTACTTTTTTAAACTCTTCTTGCATCCAAATTTCTAATGCCAAATCTTTTTTAATTTTTTCTAATGCTTCTTTAAATGAAGCGTTTTTTTCAACACCACTTTGCATGGCTGATTTTGTTAACAATTTTTTCTCAACCAATTGAGTAATAACCATTTCTTGTGTTTTTTCTGGTAATGTGTCGAAATTAACTTGTGGGTTTCTTAAAACAACCGCAATATCTTCTTTGGTAACATTCTCACCATCAACCGTTGCGTACACATCTTTTGCACTTAAACTTGTCGTTGCGATTGCCAAAGCTGTCACTAAACTTAAAACT
>JBAYZM010000214.1:0-4549 GCA_041672515.1 Arcobacteraceae bacterium | reverse complement strand
ATTGACACTAAGCTCTTCATTTTGGAGTAAATAATTTATACCAATGAGCGTAGAATAATTGACCCAATTGTAGACAATATCCGTATCAAGTAAAGCATTGACCTCTTCTAAATTGGGATGTACGGCTTCAATTGAATTGGCAATAAGAAAATCTTTTCGGTCTAAGTATTGTGTCAATGAAATAATCATCGGCGTATAATTTAATTGGGTTGATAAAATAATATGAGGTTTAATTTCATTGGCTCGTAATTGAGAGAGTAAAATAGCTGTTTGTACAATCGAGGTATTCATAAATAAAGTTGAACCACTAATATTTCGGTTGGTTACAAGTGGTTTATAATTGTTGGTTTGAGAATCTACCACGGTGTTTAAAGCAACTCGCTGACTTTTTTGTAGCACCAAATCTTTTAAACTGCTTCCCAACATTGTTTGCGCTGAAAAAACAACATCTTTGTGATTGGAATATTGAAACAATGCTTCGACTTGTTGTTCGTAGTCAATTCCACCATAGACGATATTAGGCATAGATGAAATACTGTTTTTTTTATGAATCAACGGAGCATAAATGGTGAATTCTTTGGCTTTTTCATTGTTTTCAATGGAACTTAAGCCAGCATTGGTAATAAACATCAATACTTTTTTATATTTTTTTTCATGTAACTCATTGATGGCTTTTTCAATATTTACAGCACTTTCATCAAAGGTATCAACAACTTCTAAATGAAAACTGATGTTATTAAATAACATTTGAGATAAAACCGTATTGATTGCGCCAGTGGCGTATTTTCCTACAATTTTAGAAGGAAACACAATAGCAATTTTATTGACAGCATTCTCTTCTAAGGAAGCTTGGGTTATGGGACTGAACTCTTCACGTTGTTCATCTCTTTGCGTTGATGCACTTGGCATTTCATTGGAGTAACCAAAAAGATTGTCAAACGATTTTGTAGTAGATGGTTCTAAAGGTTTTCCATAACTCTCATAGCCCACTTCTCGTCGTGAGCACCCAATCAAAATAAACGTCAATAAAATGAGGACTATAAGATTTTTCACATTTGCTCCAATAGCGATTTAATTTTTAACATATCCACAAAGGCTTCTTTTTTCGCCGATGGATTTCGTAACAAGTAATTAGGATGATATATGGGCATGATATCAATGCCATTATATTTTAGAATTTTACCACGAATTTGTTCAATACTTGTTTTATCGTTGGTTAAACTTTGATAACAATTTTCTCCTAATGCCACAATAAGCTTAGGATTAATCAATTCAATTTGTTGGGTTAAATAAGGTTTACAACTGCTTATTTCACAAGGTGTTGGCTCTTTTTTAAGGGTGGTTTTACACTTAATAATATTGGTATAGTAAAACTCATTGTGGGGAATATGCAAGACATTTTCTATCATTGTAATTAAAAGTTCACCACTTTTTCCTAAAATAATTCGATTGAATTCATCAATTAAAATAGAAGCTGTTTCATCAATAAACATGATTTTTGCGTTGGGATTTCCTTGGGAAAAATCGGTTCGGCTTTTATATTTTGAAAATTCACATAAACTGCAATTTTCAACAATTGCTTTTAAGCTTTCCAAATCGTTGGGCAATTCAAAATTATTCGTAGCACAACTGTTCAGATTAAAGGGTTCGCAATAGGTATATCCAATGCTTTGTAACAAACTTAAATGGTGCAGTACTTTGTATTTGAGTAGTTTTGTCATAAAAATATTGTACAAAAAAAGTCCTTGAAAACTTATTTGTTCCAATATTTTGAACATTTATTTATTTTTTACTTGACAAATGTTCCAATATTTTGTACAATTTGATAATTATTTTAAAAGGTATTTTTATGTTGTCTCCTAGTCTTAGAAAATTAGAAACAGATTTAGAAGTAAATAAAACGACACTGCATAATTGGAAAAAATCTCGACCCAAACTTTTTGAATTTATTATTGAATCGTATAAAGACAGAGAGTTATTAAAACAAAATTTAAAAGCCATGCATGAGCAAAAAAAGCTTTTAGAAGAGGAGATTTCTTTAAATTCACGAAGAGTCGGTTAGTATTTAGATTTATGGAACTTATATTTGTTTATTAATTTTTTTTAAAATGCGCGAAGATAGATATTTATAGGTTTCATAGATGTAAGTATTTCATTGACATCTATGAATTTTAGGATTTATTTGTAGTATAACTCAATAGCCGATGAGAGATTAAACGAAAACATTTCGATGAGTTGTACATCGTTTTGAGAGAGATTTTTATTGCAACTTAAATATAAAATATTTTCATTGCCACTTTCATCTTCATAATAATTAATCATTCCACTGTCAAATTGTAAACTGCTTTTGATTTTAATCGCTTTTTCAATTTGTTCCGTAATGCTTGGCTCTTTTTGACTAAAAGCTTCATAGTCTAAACCTTCTAATTTCTTAGTTGCAGCTAAAACCAGTTTCTCTTTTTTAATAATTTCAATTACAATGGCTTCAAAGTTTTGACATCGTCCTTGTGAATTTTCACTGATGGTTTCAAGCAATTTATTTAAAGCATTTTGTGCAAAATCAAACACCATTTTATTCTCTTTAGGAACAACAATAGCGATTTTTTCACTCTCTAATTCTTTTAAATCTTTATAATTTCTTAATGATGTAATCACCGTAGTGTATAATTTTTGTGCCGTTAATTCTGTTTTTTCTTTATAATCATTAATATCATATTGATCAATCACCTCTTTTTCAGGAGCATAACCTGGTTGTCCTGTTCGTAAAACGATTCGTACAAATTTATTGTTTAATTCATTTCTCACAAAATCAACAAACTCCAAACCGGCATTATCGTTTTCCATCACAACATCTAGGAGTATCAACGCAATATCACTTTGCGCTTCCATGATTTCTCGTGCTTGTGTTCCTGAATAGGCACTGATAAACTCTAATTTTTTATTATCAAAAGTAATACCATTCAATACCGTGTTGGTTATAGAATGAACACTTTGTTCATCCTCAACAATAAGAACTTTCCAAACCTCTTTTTGAGTTGATTCGGTTGTACTTTTGTTTGCAAATTTCATTGGACTTTTCATACTCATTACACTTCCTTATTTTATATTTCAAAACCGTCGTCAAAAATGATTTTTGCACGACCTGTTTTTTTAGCTTTGTACATTAAATCATCGGCATTGTTGACTGCCGTATGATAACAGTCATATTTCTCACGAATACTTACCCCTGCAGAAAATGTTATTTTAAACTTTAAATCTTTATAGATAAAGTTATTCTCTTCAATGATTTTTTTAATACGATAAGCATACTTTTTGACCTCTTCTATATCATCGTAAATAATAATCGATACAAACTCTTCTCCGCCATAACGTACAATGATATCCCCTTCTCTTGTGAGCGCATTGAGTAAATTGGCAAACGTTTTTAATATGGTATCTCCGCATTCATGCCCATGATTGTCGTTGATGATTTTAAAATGGTCAATATCTATAAACACAATGGCATATTTATTGTTAAAAATTTGATACTGGTTTTCTAATTTTTCGATTTCTATGTCGTATGCTCTTCGATTTAAAACACCGGTTAAAAAGTCAATATTATTTTGTTTTTTGACGTTGTGTAAATCTTGTTGGAGCCTTTCTATGTGTCCTTGCATGGTTGCAAATTTGGTTTGATTTTCAATTAACTCTTCTTGGCTTGTTTTTAAATTATGTCCCAATTCATAAATGGTATCAATAAGCTTATTTTGGACTAAAATAAGTTCCCGTCGTGAGGTTGAAGAGAGTTCCAATTCATCGAGTTCTTTTTTGATTTTGTTAATCTCTTGAATCGAATTTCCACTTTGAATCAGTGATCGATCAAAATATTTCCCCATGAGTTGCGTGAGTTTAACAATATCAGCGGTTTTATCTTTAATGACTTGCCGGTCTAATTCAATTCTCTCTTTGGAGATGATTTTGAGTTTATCAATGGTTCTTCGTTCATATAAATCATCGGGAGATTCTTTGATTTTATCAACCAATTTTTTTATTTTTTCATCAATAGTATGGTTAATAGAAGGGGAGATTAACTCTTCTAAACTGCCAATGAAATAGGCTAAATTCGCATGTTTTTTAAGTTTAATTAATTCTTTTGTTAATTCATAATAGGTATCAATTTTTTTATTTTTAATATTGTAGGTTTTAAAGACATCTTCGGTAAGGGTATCCAACTCTTTAAACTCTGAAATTTTATCACGAGAGTTCGATGCTTGTCGGCTAAACTCTTTCGCATAGTGATTGGGAGTTGCACTGATATTTTGTTTTTGTAATGTTCTTAATGTTGCTTTTACAATATCAAGTAAGTTGTCTGTTTGCATTGATTTACTCTTATTTTATGAATAGAAGATTTTGCCTAAATTAGTTTTAATAAACAATAAAAACAATTTATAAAGAGTTATAAATTGTTTTTTTGTTTCTATTTATATCGGTGAGTAATTCTACCCTTGTCTAAAGAGTAAGGTGTAATTTCTACTTTCACTTTATCGCTTGGTAAGATTTTAATGTAGTG
>JBAYZM010000213.1:0-4553 GCA_041672515.1 Arcobacteraceae bacterium | reverse complement strand
AACATTTTGAAAAAGATGAGTTGTACGCAAAATCCCTTCAATATACGAATAAATGTGATATTCTTTATAATGACCAAGTCAAAGTTATGTTTACTGCTGTCTATTTAAATTCAGTTGATCCTCAATACAACGACGATTATGAAAACTTTATTGTGGGTGCTTATGTTGTTGAAAGTAATGAATACAATGAAGCTTTTTATGAAAATGAATTATTTAAATTATCATTAAATCAAACCAATTTTCTCTCAATTATACCCTTAACCAGTGAGCATGAAATGTTTGGTAATATCCCTTTAAATAACAGTTGGTCAAACTATTATTTGGTACGCTTTAATCCAATTGAAGTAGCACTTTCCCCCATAAAAGTGAGTTTTGCAACGGCAAGAAGCGCTACTAAAAAAGAGGAAAAGAGTATGTCTATTTCGTATGATTTAAAACTAGAATTAAATCATGCTACTGTGGGAAGTTGTGTTGTAAATTTTCTAAAAGAGTAGAAAGTTTTGTACTGCCGGTTGTATCTAAATGGTTAATGTAAACATAATAGTTTGCTAATACTTGTTTCCCATATTCTCTTGACTCTTCATTTGACATGAGCTCCATGCTTAAAAACGGTTCATAAGGGCTTTCTTTTTTGAGAAAACCTTTCTCTATCGTTCTTTTCATAAAACCAATTCCACCATTATAGGCATAAGCTATAAACAGAGGATTGACCAGATGTTTCTCCAAATAATCCAAATGATAATTGGCATATTTTAGATTGGTTTGTGGGTTAAATTGTTCATAAATTACGTAAGGTTCTTTTAACTCTTCGGCAATATTTTTACTCAAGAATGGCATAATTTGCATCACTCCTAAGGCATACGAGTGAGAAATTGCAGTTGGTATAAAATGACTTTCTTGTTTGGCAAGTGCATACATTAAAGCTTGTCTTTTCAGATCATAACTTTGTAGATATTGACTATATGGTGTTATAAAATAAAATGTTTGATATTTGCTGAGTCTTTCATACACATACGCTAAATGAGGTAACGTTTCTTGTGTATTAAAAAGGGTTTCATACTCTTGAATATCTTCTAAAGATTTGTTTTTCAGATTCTCTAAAACTTCAATCCAAGCAAAAGGATCTGAAGTGTCAAATGAGCTAGGCGTTGATTCTTGAGTATTAATGGTATACTCAATATTATTAGGAAGTTTATTGAGCATCTCTTTGGCGTATAAGGAGTATAAGTTAATATCAAAGCTATTACTTAATTCATCTAAAAGTTCATTTTGTTGAGTAATTTTATAGTGCCAAAAAAGAATTTTATCTTTAGTTCGTTTCGAGTAGGCTTTTTTAGAAGCCTCTTCTAAATAGTAAATGGCTAACTCATTTTGTTCATATTGTAATGCATTTAATGCTAAGAAAAAAAGAGATTGATGATTTAGTTTTGTGGTGTCAAAAGTGGACAAAAGTGATTCTTGCAGATTTTTTAAACTTTCATTGGTCACAATACGTGAAATGCTTTGATTGAACGCTTCAAATTGGGAGAGTTTATCCAACAATGAAGTGGGTATTCTGTAATTAAAAAACTCCTCTACAAAAGGAAGAGGGCTTTGATTAAAAATCTTAAAAAAAAGATTAGGTGGTGTTGCCAGTAGTTTGGTAAAAGGCAAAGGGGCATTGAATACTTTTAAGACAGTTGCGTCATCGGGATAGGTTTCTTCTAAAATATCAATCGCTTGCAATTTTTGGTTATAATCCAATGATACCGCCTTACTCGGGGTTAATCCAAGAGCAAGGCAATCACTTGATTGGGTAAGTAAATCAACTGCTTGGGCATTGATACACTCAATAATAGCATTGGTTTCTTCATGGTGTAACTTTTTTGCATAACGTGTAAAAAGAATCATATTAACATTTTTAGCTTCACCTAAAGCAAACTGTGCTTCTTGAGGTGTAATATCTTGTTGTAAAAATTGCCAAATATAAAAATCTTTTGTCGTACTTCGGGGTTTATCTTCTAGCCATTGTAATGTAATGGCTTCATTGCAATAAGAAGATGAAACGAGAAGCAAAGAGGATAATAAAAGTTTATGAATAAGTTGTTTACCGTACATATTACATCATTGCTGAAAATAATTTTCCTAAAAATGTTTCAAGGAAAATAAGAGTAAAAATAACAATAATAGGGGCTAAATCCATACCACCAACAACGGTTGGAATGAATCTTCTCACCAATGTATAGGCAGGTTGGGTCAATCTTTCTAACATTTGTACAATAGGATTATAAGGATCGGGTCTGACCCAACTTAAAAGGGCAGCAATAATAATAACCCATTTATATAATGAAATAATGCCTAAAATAACAACGGCTACTGAACTTATAAGTGCTTCAATCATTTTACAATTTCTCCTAAATAATTTTTAATCAAAGGGTAAATATCAGCTAATTTTGCCCCTTTGTATTCTCCTGTTAAAACATATTGCAATGGTTTTAACAGGTTTTCTTCTTTTAATTGTGTTTTTTGACTCACATACGCTTCTAAATCATCAAATTTATCAAAAAATGGTGCAGTTTGTAAACACAGTTTAATGTTTGTAATCTCTTTTTTTAACTCTTGTGTGGGTTCTTTGAGTGAGAAAATAGAATCAATTTTAGATTTTATCTCTTTTAGTGTACTGCACTCTTCTAAAAAGAGTTTTCCCAATTGACCAATACTTGCATCGGCAAATCCTAAAAGTTTTGATAAACGCATATCATCGATAACTTCTAAGTGTTTTCTATTGATAAATCTCAAAGTATCCCCATCAAATTTGGCTGAACTTTTTGAAATATTATCCACATTAAACCAAGAAATAGCCTCTTCAAGGGTGAAAATCTCAGTAGGTGTTTTATTGCCAATCAGAACCAAATAATTGGCAATGGCTACGGGTAAAAAACCTTCGGCAATAAGCCATTTGACACTGCTTTCGTTCTGTTGTTGACTCATTTCTTTACCGGTTTTAGCATTTACAATGGTAGGTAAATGAAGGTAATTAATCTCTTTGTCGTATCCCAATGATTTTCGGATATGAATTTGTTTGGGCGTATTGGATAAGTAATCTTCTCCTTGGATAACCGTTGTAATGTTATAGAGCATATCGTCAACAGAAGATGCATAGTCATACGTGGGTGTTTTATCGTGTTTTAAAATAATCAGGGCATCTACATCAAAAGGTTCATAATCAAATTCACCTTTGAGTAAATCTTTGAATTGAATTGTTGTTTCTGGCATGACAATTCGTACAGTAAATGGGGCATTGACATTTAAAACCGCTTCATCGCTCAGAGTCGAGCAAAAACCATCATAATAAGATGGTTTGCCATTGGCTTTGGCTTCTTCTTGCAATTCTTTAAGTTTTTCATCGGAACAAAAACATGAAAAGGCTTTTTTTTGTGTCAGCAATTGCATCGCCATTTTTTGATGATATTTTAAATTCTCACTTTGATACACCACTTGAGAATAATCAATTGAAAAAAGATTGAGAATTTCTAAAATTTCTTTATCTTTTCCTTCAATATTTCTCTCTTTATCGGTGTCATCGATTCGTATTAATAACGCTTCATTTTGTTGTTTGGCTAAAATAAAATTAAATAACGCAATACGTAAATTTTCGATGTGCATATCACCTGTTGGACTTGACGCAAATCGTAACAATCTATTTCCTTACTATTGAAAATGATAAATTGGTAATCTCAGCATGAGATTGTATAAAAGCATTTAATTCATCAAGGGTGAGTTTTTCTATTTTTTCTAACTCTAATTGGGCAAAATTAGGCTCTAGCCCTCTGTAATAATAGGTAAATGCTCGGTTAAGTCTTTGACTTAATGTCTCTGTTCGTAAAGGTTCACTCCCTGTTAAAAACTTTTTAGCGCTGTCTAACTCTTTTTGAGTAACACCATTTTTGACAAACTCTTGAATTAATGTACTGACCAACTCTTGGGCTTCTTTGGCACTTTCAAGTTTGGTTTGCAAATAACCTGAAAAATACGAGTGCGATTTATTAATAGAAACCGAACCATACGCACTGTAGGCTAAACCACGTTTGACTCGAATCTCTTCCATAAGACGACTTCCAAAACCACTTCCTCCTAAGATAAAAGAAGCCACTTTGGCAATATACGTTTTTTCATCTTTGGCATCCATATTAAAAGGACTCCCAAAATAGATGTACGCTTGTTGTGTCTCTTTTATCTCTTCTTTAAATGAAGCGTTTTCATTGGCACTGATAGCTGCTAAAAGGTTCTCTTTTCCCGTAGGAAATTGTTTAACAACGGCGTGAACACTTTTCTCCAATTCATCAAAAGTAATATCCCCACCGGCAACAATAATCAAATTATTTACAATGAGATTCTTTTTGATAAATTGTTTGACATCTTCTAATTGAATCGTTGAAATAGACGCTATTGTTCCACTGGCTGGATTTTGTAAAGGGGTATCTTTAAAAAGGAGTTGACTTAAATTATTACGTGCGACATAATCAAAATCATTCTCTTTGCGTTTTAATCCACCTGTGAGGGTTGTTTTAATT
>JBAYZM010000212.1:0-4578 GCA_041672515.1 Arcobacteraceae bacterium | reverse complement strand
AAGATTGTTCCATTTTTTTCAAAATCCATCCATGATTTTGGCAACTGTTTTTCATGGTACGATTTAATTCTGTCGTATGCCAAATGCAATGCACTTCTTAATTTATCATCAAGCTTTTCATACGCTTTTTTCATATCTTCTGGATTTATTTGCAACGCTTCATCACTTTGAACAGTCCATTTGTCAAACTTTTCAATGTGTGCTTTAAGTGCTTCATTTTTATTTTCTATAATATCATCAATAATGCTTGTTACAATGCTTGAAACCTCTTTAATATCGGTTTTTGCTCTGCTTAAAATTTGTTCAAATTCTGCTTTAAAATTAGGATTTGTAGTAGTAATTATTTTCATAAATATCCTCTATTTGATTTTCTTTAATATCTCTTTAACAATATCATCACTTTTTTTATTTTCAACATTAATCACAATATCTGCGATGGCTTCGTAACTTGGAACTCTTAATTTAAAGAGCTTTTTTGCCTCTTTTAAATCTTGCAGTAAAGGTCGTTTTTTTAACTTATTTTCAGCATTAGGTGCTTTATTGATTCGGTTAATGATTCCATCAAATGAAGATTGTAAATAAATAATCGTGCCTAAGTTTTTAAAATTGGGACGTTTAAAAAATCCACCACCCACCGAAATAATCGAATTGTCTACACTTTTTTCTATCCAATTAGCACACTCTTGCTCGAGGTTTCTAAAATACTCCTCACCCTCTTTGGCAAATATTGTTTTAATTTTTCTGTTTTGTAAACTCTCAATTAAATCATCCGTATCAACTGCAAATCGTTTGGAAGTTGTTGCCAATGCTCGTGCAATAGTTCCTTTTCCAACACCCATAAAACCCATTAGTATAATATTATCTTTTTTCATAGGAAAGGATTATATCTAAATTTGTGTAAAACTTTATGAAAGAGGCAGTTTTATCGTAAAAATTGCTCCCGTGTATTCGTCTGATTTATACGTAAAGGTGGCATTGTCGGCTTCAATTTTTCCTTCCATATGGTCTTGAATAATTTGGTGTGTCATATAAAGTCCAATTCCCGTGCCATTGCTTTTATATTTAGTCGTAAAATAAGGGTCGAAAATTTTACTCATCACTTCCTCTTTAATGCCACCGCCATTGTCTTTAATCGTTACCACGGCTTGATCATTGTGTTTATAAATATTGATGAAAATATATTTGCTGTAGCTCTTATTTTCAAGAGCATCTTTGGCATTGTAAAAAATATTTAATACCGCTTGAATAAACTCATTTTCATAATTTTCAACCGTAAACTCTTCAAGTTTTTCAAAAACTACAGTAATATCGTAAATTTTAAACATTCCTTCGAGCAGTTTCAAATTCTTTTTAATCGATTGTTGCACACTAAAAAGTTTTCGCTCTTTTTCACTTTTAAAGAAATTTCTAAAATCATCGATGGTTTTTGACAAATGTTGCACCGTATCATTTAAGCGATCCAACTCTTTTATTGCCTCTTCTTCTTTAAATGTTCCAAACTCCAATTGTAACTTCATGCCTGTTGCAGTAGTACTGATGATATTTAAAGGTTGTCTCCATTGGTGAGCAATGTTACCTATCATTTCTCCCATGGAAGCCAGCTTTGTTTGTTGCACTAAAAGTTTCTCTTTATTTTTAATTTCACTGATATCAATTAAGACCGAAACTCGCACTTTTTTGCCGTTTAAAACAATATTGGTTCCTTGAGCAAGAGCAGGAAAAACCGTACCATTTTTTCGCACGGCTTTAACTTCATAGGGAGTGGTATTTTCTTTAAACTTTTTTTGTACTTCCACTAAAGATTGAATGTGAGCAAATGCCGTAATACTTAAACCTTTCATTTCCTCTTTTGAGTCATATCCAAACATTTTGACTGCCACTTCATTGACATCAATGCAGATTTTTTCTTCATAAATAAAAACCGCATCGAGCATACAATCATAAATAACTTCGATACCTTTAAGCGATTTTTCTAATTTCTTTTTCGTTTTAACCAACTCTTTGTTAATTGACTCTAACTCTTTGCTTTGCTTTTTAATTTTTTTGTTGTATCGTTTTAAATTATAATTACGATGAATAATTAAACCTATAATAAGCAGTAAAAAAACTGCAATATTAATGGCTAATACATAGTTGGCTTTTTCTTCAAACTTAATCGAAATCCATTTGTTGAAGATACTTTGCCTCTCTTCGTAACTTAAAGAAGTAATGAGATGATTGAAAATATCTAATAAAATCAAATCGTCGTTTCTTACTCCTATACCTAAATCCCATGTTTCGTCAAACTTCCCCGCAATTTTAAGTTCTCCAACATATTTCTTTTGCAGTTCATACCCAACAGTTGGAAGCGTATCTACAAATCCAAACATCTCACCATTGGCAACTTTTTTTAATCCTTCTTGAATATTATCAACTTCAATAAGTCTGTTTTGAGGATATTTAAGGCGTAAAATTTCAGCGAAGGCATACCCCTTTACAATCCCTAAAGTTTGAGTATTGATAATATCTTCTACATTAGGAATAAACAAGGTATCCAATTTCGTGGCAACCACTAAAGGAAATGAGACATAAGGCGGTGTAAAATTCATATATTCCAATCGACTGGGTGTACTCATAGCAAGGGAGAAAATGTCGCATTTGCGTTCTTGTGCAAAAAGTAAAGACTCTTCCCATGTATTAGTGGGTACCAATACAATAGGAATACCCATATTTTTTTCAAAGTATTCCATAAAATCAGCTGCCATACCAATGTGTTTGCCTTTTTCAATTTTTTCATACGGCATCCAATTGGGATCCACACACATGGTAATGCTTTTTTTGGCGTTTAAATATTCACTGTATTGTGTAAATGGTTTTGGGGTGGTTGTTTGAGGTGTCGAAAAGGCAAAAAGCGTTAAAAACAAAAGCAGCACGATAATTTTCATTGTTAACCTATATCATTAAAAAATAAACTTTACGATTATATCTTTATTATACTAAATTCTATAGTAACTTTTTCTGGCATAGCGTTGCAGCATACTTACGTTGCCTAAAACACCTCCTTGATGAACATACAACACTTTTTTAGCAGGATTGTGCTGTAAATAATGTTCTAAAACCATAAAACCAAGTGGGTCATAGAGTAAATCAAACTCTGTATGCGTTTCTTCTTTGAGCTTTTTGTACATACTATAAAACTCTTCATACAACTTTCCAAAATGGTATTTTTTACCGATATTTAAAATCGTTGGGTGCAAAGACTCCTCTTTGACTAATGTTTTAAATTGCTCTTTTAAATAAGCATCATCACCTACACACGAGCACGTAAGCACTTTTAAGGAAAGATTTTTTTGCAAAAAAACCGCCGTGGTTCCAGTGCCACTGGGAAGAAAAACTTCCAGTTCTGACAGATTATTTTTTACTGCAAACTGCTCTATTTCCCAAGCCAATTGTTTAATACCAAATTGCGCTTCAATAACCGCTCCCCCTTCAGATATAAACAATGTCTCTTCATCAAATTGGGTGGGCATTGTTTCAGATGGAATCATTTGCATTCCATTTTGCAATGCTTTTTGGTAGTTTCCTACGGGATTTTGTTCTAAAAAAGAGGAGATATGATTTGTATAATAGAAAAATTCCCACCCTTTTAATTGGCACAAAACACTCAAAGAGTACATCGCATTGGATTGATTTGAACCAAAACTGACCACTTTTTTAATGTGTGGGAAATCGTGGGCTAAAAAATAGTGAAATTTACGCGCTTTATTGCCACTAAAATGGGGATTTAACAAATCATCGCGTTTAATAAAAAGTTCAAAATTGCCGAAATTCACTTTTTCAACAGGAGAGTTTATAATTTTCATAAGAACATTATACTACAATTAGCAAAAATTATTTTAGGACACTTTATGGACTTATTGACGTACATTGAAAAGGGCGGAGTGATTGTTTATATACTCATTGCTTTAAATGTTATTGGCTTTACCATTATTATTTGGAAGTTTTTAACCATTCCTCAAAAAGATAAAATTAGCTATAAGATTCTCAGAAGAATCAATTTATCAAACAATGTTAATACACAAATTGAATACGAAATTAAAAAATTAGAAGTGGGTTTAAATTTCATCAAAAACATCGCTTCGGTTGCTCCACTTTTGGGACTTTTAGGAACAGTTATAGGAGTTTTAAAAGCGTTTGAAGCCATTACTGCCAATGGCTTGGGTGATCCTACGATCTTTTCAACGGGCATTTCTTTGGCATTAATTACCACCATTGCGGGATTAATTGTTGCCATTCCACATCATATTTGTTATAACTATTTTATTGCCGAGTTAGATGAGTTGGAGTTAAAAGTCAAAAAAGAGGCTACTGAAACGAAATGAAACGAAGAGAAAAGTTAAATACCGATTTAACGCCTTTAATTGATGTCGTTTTTATTCTGCTCATATTTTTTATTGTAACATCGGTCTTTAAAAAAGATGAACTTGCCCTCATTTTGGACTTGCCAAAATCCAATGCCAAAGAGTCGCAAATAGAACAAAGAGAAATAACCATTGAATTAAGTGAAGAAAAACTGGCTTTTAAAGGGAAAGAAATCAC
>JBAYZM010000211.1:0-4589 GCA_041672515.1 Arcobacteraceae bacterium | reverse complement strand
CGTTAGCGTAAGCGTAAGATATTTTAACATTAAATCTGTGGATTCTATCTTTTTACTCGTCCTTTAAGACAATTTTAAGCCCTGCCGTTTGGTGGGGCTTTTTTATTTACATTGCAAATTGTCATATTTTTAAATCAAAATAGATTCTTTTGATATGATTAAAAAAATAAATAGTTGGGGGTATTGAGCAATGAGTGAAATAATAACATTAGATAAACAAAACCTACAAGATAAAATCTACACTATTCGTGGACTTCACGTGATGCTTGATAATGATTTAGCAGACCTTTATAATGTAGAAACCAAAAATTTAAATCGTGCGGTAAATAGAAATATAGAGAGATTCCCTCAAAGTTTTAGATTTCAACTTACACAAGAGGAGTTTGAAAACTTGAGGTTCCAATTTGCCACCTCCAGTTCAAAAGATTCTTTAAGGTTCCAATTTGGCACCTTAGAAAATGGTCGAGGAAAGCATAGAAAATATTTACCTTATGTTTTTACAGAACAAGGTGTATCAATGCTTTCGGCTGTTTTAC
Organism: Arcobacteraceae bacterium; assembly: GCA_041672515.1. Classification (GTDB taxonomy): domain Bacteria; phylum Campylobacterota; class Campylobacteria; order Campylobacterales; family Arcobacteraceae; genus Marinarcus. Next base: position 4,053 of record JBAYZM010000211.1, on the reverse strand, counting down.
GAAGTGATATTGCCATCAAAATAAGTATTCAAATTATAGAAGCTTTTGTAAATATGAGAAAAATTATATCACAAAACATCATTGTCTATGAAAGGTTTGAAAGAATTGAACAAAGATTGACTTTACACGATAAAAACTTTGATAAACTTTTTGATGCACTAGAAAACAAAGCCAAAAAACCTAGTGAAGGGATATTTTACGACGGACAGATTTATGATGCTTATGCTTTTATAAACGATTTGCTTAAAAGTGCAAAAAATGAAGTAGTACTTATAGATAACTATATTGAGGATACAGTATTTACACTTTTTAGCAAATATCAAAACTTACAAATAAAAATATACACACAAAGTATTTCAAAACAACTGAGACTTGACTATCAGAAATATAACTCTCAATATAAAAATATAGAACTAAAAGAGTTCAAAAAAGCTCATGATAGATTTCTCATTATTGATAAAAATGAGATTTATCATATTGGAGCTAGTCTTAAAGATTTGGGTAAAAAGTGGTTTGCTTTTTCAAAATTTGAGATGGGGGCTTTGGAAGTTTTAGAGAGGCTAAAATAAGTGCCAAGAAACAAATGAAAATGAAGCAAAGTCTGTAACCAAAAAGATTGGGTTTGTATGAGTTTGTTTTTCTTGAATTTTGATAAAATATTTAAAATGAATATGAAAGAGTTATTATGAATTTTGAAATTACAGATGAAATTATAGAACGGGCAAAGCGTGTAAATGAAAATTATGGAAAAATTTTACAACCTCTTAACCTATTTTATTATCATTCTATTTTATATTCGGCAGAATGTTCTTTAACAGCATTTGAAAAATACGAATATTTCCTACAAAAACAAGCAAGTCCTATTGACTTGGTCAGTTCTTTACAAGAAGCTATAGGACATGCTACAAACTTATCATGGTATTTTTTTAATGATGGCGGGAAAAGAAAGCCTACAGAGATTATTGAGTTTATAAAAAACAGAAGTAATGGCTTTAAAGAAGAATTTAATATCACAGATGAATCAGCTTTAAAAGACAGACGACTTCGTAATATGTTTGAACACTTTGATGAAAAGCTGGATATTTATCTTCTTCAAACACTCGCAGGTACTTTTTACCCTATGCCTAAAGTGGGTAAAATATCAGAAATAGGTAAAAAAGAGTTTGATAAAAACTTTAAAATGTTGGATATAGAAGAAAAATGTTTAGTGATTTTGAATGAAGAATTTTATTTTGAAGATATAGAAAAAGAGGTGGTTAGAATTTATGAAATTGCTAAAGAAAAGAGTCAAATATGAAAAAGTTTAAAAGTAAATTATTAAATTTATTAAAAAAAGATACAAAACCTAAAGTAGTTGCTATAAAAGGTGAGTGGGGCAGTGGAAAAAGTACATTTTGGAAAAAATTTGTAAAAGAGGAAAGTTACAATAATGCTTATATTTTATTATATGGTTTGAATTCTATTAAGGATATAGAAAATAGTATTTTACTTCAAATATCTGAGTTAAATGTAATGGAAGATTTTGTAGAAAGAAAATTAAAATTTTTACATGATATTCAAATTTTAGGTGTAAATGCAAAAGCTGTTTTATCATCTTTAAAACCATCCACTTTTAAAAAGCTAGTTATATGTTTAGATGATTTTGAAAGGTTATCGAATAAGATTTCTGTAAATGAGTTATTTGGATTTATTGCTGATTTAAAAGAAAATAGGGAATGTAGAGTTGTAATAATTTTAAATGAAGAAAAAATACCTCAAAAAAATAGAGAAGATTTTGATATTCAAAAAGAAAAAGTGATAGATTATGAACTATTTTTCAAAACCGATTTAAATAATATCAATAATATAGATAAGGTAAATTCTTTATATAAAGAGTACTTATTTGATTTTGTAAAAAAGTTTGAAGTACAAAATATTAGAACTATAAATAAAATGATATTTTTTTTGGATGATTTTATTTCTAAATTGGGTGATAACTCATTTGATACTAAGGTTATGAAAAATATATTTCAAAAAATGATTGAAGCTTCTTTTGTTTATTATCAATTTAACTTTAAGGACTTTGAACTTTTTCAGGAATATAAAAATAAACAAGTAAGTGATACGTGGCATAATATTTTAAAAGAAAAAAATCAATTAAAAACAGATGAAAAAACCATACTTGAGGTTGAGAAGACAAAAAAATTTCTTGATAAAAATAAAGAATTGCAAATTTATAAAAAATACTTAGAAAACTTTAAATTTGAAAATTTAGAAAAACACATTATTGGTTTTATTACAAAACATGAATTTGATATTAACTTCGTTAACGATTATATTGAAAACGAAAAGTATAATTTGAATCATAATGATTTACGAAGTCAAATTAATAATATTATAGATAAGTCTAAATATGATTTCAATTATCCATTAGAAAAGTATGATAGTGATTTTTTTAGCTTTTTATCAAAATATAAAAAAAAGATTTTAAAGTTAAAAAATCTTGAAACTATCAAAATGGAAATTGAAAAATGCAAAAAAATTTCAAAGAATGATTATGATAGTTTACTGATTGAAATGCAAAAATCATATCTAAAAGACTATAGATACATAGATTTTCATGGGAATATTAATCATGACACAAACTATGACCAAATTATTAAGGAAAACAATCAAGAGATTATGGAGTATTTAGAAAGCTTAATTAAATATAATAAAAACCCTACAGCAAAAGAGATAATTGAAATATTTGAAAAAGCAATAAACACACAAAAAGTCACTCCTATTTCTGAAGAAAACACAGTAAATAAATTATCAGAAGTTAAAATTAAAGAATTTATTTTATCAAATCAAGAGTTTGTTAAAATAGTATTTGATGATTTTAATAGACATAATAATTTTTTAGAATTTAAAGAAAAGTTAACCAATGTTTTTGATGATTTAAAAAGTGATGAAAAATATAGATTTAAAATAAAAAATTTAATGGAGTAAATTTTGGTAGAAAAAACTAAAAAACAACATTATGTTCCACAATCATATTTAAAAAATTGGGATATAAATAAAGAAAATAATAACAAACCTAAAGTATTTTCATATGATATAAAACAAGATAAACAATTTCCTGTTAATATTGAAGATACAGCGACGAGAAAATATTTTTATGATTATGAAAAATATTCAAGAGAAGAAATTGAAATAATTTATAATAATATACCAAAAGAATTTCAAATATCAAAAGAAGACTTTTTTATAAAACAAGGAATAGAAAAACTAATTTTTGCAGAAAAAATAGAAAACATTTCTATTCAAACAATTATTTCAATTATTAAGAAATTGGAAGAACTTAAAGTAAATCCAAAAGAGAATATAAACAAAAAAAATATCTTATCTACAACTGATAAAGTTATTTTGTCATATTTTATAAGCATTCAATACACAAGAACAAAAGAATTTAGAGATAAATCTCAAAATTTATATAATGAAATTATTGAAGATATTAAGGAACATAGTAAAGGAACTATAGACATTGAACATATAGATAACAATGAAAATAAATTTATTCATCTTAGAGATATGTTTTCTCATGCAAATTCTATACAAAAAATTTTACTAAAATATAAATGGATTCTTTATAGAAATTCTACAAAAGTACCTTATATTACATCTGATAATCCAGTAGTAAAAAAGCCAAACTTAAAAGGGATTTTTGATAATTATGGTATTGGTTCATTTGGTTTTGAAAGTGAAGGTATAGAAATTCGTTTACCATTAAGCCCTAAATATGAATTAATTATACATGAACCTAGATATTTGAAAAAAAAACATACTAAAAAATTTGAAAAAATACATATAATTGATAATGATGTTGAAAATGTACTTTATTCAAATGTGTTGCTTATCCAGTTTTCAAATTATTTATATTCAATTGAAAATAATTTTGATGTTATTAAAAATGCTATTAGCCAAAATCCAGATTTAATAATTTACACCCCCTGAGGTTGAATCTCCACTTGAATGTCTTATAAAAAATAAGAAAACATACATTCTGTTAATTTAGAAATAATAATGATAAAA
>JBAYZM010000210.1:0-4590 GCA_041672515.1 Arcobacteraceae bacterium | reverse complement strand
CAAAAAAGAAAAGAGGTAAAAATAAAATTGAAGGTATTATCTCAACACTTATAGTGGCATTAAACACAATTAAAGGCGCAAGAATATACAAAAGTATTTTAGCAATGGTTTCTTTGTCGCAATTAAAGAATTTGGTGCTAAAAAAGCCCAACAGAATACTAAAATATAAAGGCAATATTTTGCCCAATAAGGTAAAAAAAACAGTCATATAATGCCTTAAATAATTTTATTGATGGTATCAAAAAACTGTGTAAGAATTGTGTAATATCGCTACCTTTACTTCTGTTATGTTATAATCCCGATTATTTAAAAACAAGGCTTAAGATTTAATGGATATTTCACAAATTAAGACACAAAAATTCATCGTAAAATTTTTCCCAGAAATTATGATAAAAGGTGCCAGTGCCAAACGGCAAATGATTGACCAACTCAATGGCAATTTAAAAAAACTGCTCGAAAGAATCTCACCCGAAATTAAAACAAGAAAGTTTTTTGACAAAATCGAAGTGGTTTGCCCCATTGAAGTGGTAGTAGAAGTAAGAATCAAACTATTAGACACTCCAGGTGTTGAGTTGGTACTAGAAGCGTTGCAATTTGACAATATTACCACCATTGACCAAATCAAAACGATTGTTAATGATGTCATGGCAAAAGAGATACAAAACAAACGATTTGTCGTGCGAGTAAAGCGTTCGGGAACACATACGTTTAAATCGCCTCAAATTGAACAAACTGTGGGTGGCTATATGTTGGCAAAAAACAGCACAAGCCAAGTAGATTTACACCATCCTGAAGTGACCATTAATGTGGAGTTAAATGACAATCAGTTAAATATTATTTTCAATAAATACAGAGGGTTGGGTGGTTTTCCTTTAGGCTCACAAGGAGAAATCTTATCGCTGATGTCAGGTGGATTTGACTCCACAGTGGCAAGTTATTTAACCATGAAACGGGGTTTAAAAACACACTTTATTTTCTTTAACTTAGGTGGAATTGCACACGAAATTGGAGTAAAACAAGTGGCATTTTATTTGTGGAATAAGTTTGGCTCTTCACACAGAGTTAAGTTTATTTCTGTTCCATTTGATGATGTGGTCACTGAAATATTTAATTCCACTTCCGAGTCATATATGGGCGTAACGCTTAAACGACTCATGCTAAAAGCCGCTGAAAAAATAGCCGATGCGATGAAAATCGATGCGTTATTAACCGGAGAGAGTGTGGCGCAAGTTTCCAGCCAAACGTTAAGAAATTTGGCACTTATTGACCAAGCGACCAAAAAATTGGTTTTGCGACCTTTATGTACGATGAACAAACCCGAAATCATGAACATTGCCAACGACATAGGCACACGAAGATTTGCAGAAACCATGCCCGAATATTGTGGTGTGATTTCTAAAAATCCCGTAACACATGGCTCGTATGAACGTATGGAAAAAGAAGCCGCACGATTTGATTATTCGGTGTTAGACAAAGCTGTTGAAAATGCAGTAACCATCAATGTTGCAGATATTATTGCCGATATTAATGAAATTGGGCAAATCGAAACGGTGTCGGATCTTTCAAGTGGAAACTACACCATTATAGACATACGCCAAGGCGATGAGTGCATTCAAGCGTCGTGTGAAACAATTAAAATCCCCTTTCATCAACTCAAAGGTCAATTTGCAAAATTGCCACAAGACAAAGAGTACCTTTTTTATTGCGATAAAGGGATATTAAGCCAACTTCACGCCCAATATTTAAGAGATGCGTTAAATTGTGAGAATATTAAAGTGTATCGACCTAAAAACAGTTGTGGTTTGTAAGTTTTTATAAAAATAATTTGGAAGATAGTTTGGAGTATAGAATGAGAGTATTTTTTAAAAATAATTATTTGCAAAGTAATAAAATTCTTTTTTTAGATGAAATTGAGAGAGTGTAATGTTCAATGACGATAATTCAATAGAATCTAAAAAAGTATATTTTTTTGGATTTATTTTATTTATTGTTATATTAATACAATTTACTTTTGTTCGTAATTACTCTAATTATAGTGATGTACCTCAGGGAATTATGATTGAAACTTTTGGCTTTATAGCCGATATATTACTTTTTGGTATAGCTATAACACTATATGAAATATTTTGGAAAAAGAAAGAAACTATAACTCGTTATTTAGAAGAACTAGAAGATTATCGTGGATGGAATGAAAAAGAAGCAAGTTATAGAATATTTGGCTTAATAAAAAGACTTCATAAACTTAATAAAATAGATATTGATTTATCTAATTGTTATTTTGAAGAAGTACCTTTTAGTAAAAATTCTTTTAATGGCTTTGATTTTAAAGAATCTTTATTATATGGTACAAGATTTAAAAAATGCAATTTACAGCTTTCAATTTTTAATAATATTCAACAAAAGCATATTCAAGGTTTTTATGATTACTGTACTGTAATTGAAAAAACAATTTTTAATAATTGTAATTTAAGAGATAGTAAATTTATGAATAATCTAAATTTTTTTGATTTACAATTTTTAGAATGTGATATGAAAAATGCTAATTTATCAAATAGTGGTTTTTTATGGTGTAATTTTAAAGTAATAGATTTTCATAATGCAAATTTTGAAAAAAGTAAATTTAAAAGTTGTGTTTTTGAAAATATTGATTTTAATAATGTAAAATTAATTGATATGGAATGTAATACATGTAAATTTATTCATTGTGAAAATATTGAGTTAATTAAGAATAATATTAATCCTGAAATTATAAAAGATCTAAATGAAGTATTTAAAGATAAATAAAAATCTTATGTTGCTATTTGGTATAGATAGTTAAAGTATATTAAGAAAAAGTTAAAGAATGTTGTCAAAATTCATCAAGCCATGAAAAGCCAAGAAAACAAAACCGATAAGATGAGTTTACTGTATGGATTTCTAACAAGCAATGAATTTAAGATGCAAATGGAAGCTATTGTTGAAGCTTTTACCACCATGCAAAGTGATTTAGACAGTGAAAAACGCTCAATGCAAAGAATTTGGAAGCAAAGAGAAAAACAAATTGAAAAGGTGCTTGACAATACGATTAATATGTATGGTTCAATAAGAGGAATTGCTGGAAATGCGATTGGTAATATAAAAGCTTTAGAACTTGGATACCGTGCAGAATTAATTGATGTTGATAACGAATGAAAAGTCGGAATAGTTGACAGTACAGATTCCTATTAGCTATTTTAGGGTATAATCGCGACATAATAATATGAAAAAAAGAGAGATGCTATGGTTCAAACGGTAAATTTGAAGAAGACTTTTGGTGCAAGAGTTCTGTTTCAAGAAATTAATTTAAAATTAGATACAGGAAAAAGATACGGACTTATTGGTGCGAATGGTGCTGGTAAAACAACGTTTCTAAAAATCCTTTCAGGGCAAGAAGATGCAACTGAGGGAGAAATCCAAGTACAAAATGGTAAAAAAATTGGGACATTAAGTCAAAACCAATTTGCCTATGAAGAGTTTAGTATTTTTGATACGGTACTTTTAGGCAATAAACGATTGTACGATGCGATTAAAGAGAAAGAAAAACTCTATTTAGAAGAGTACACCGACGAAGTGGGTGAGCGTTTGGGTGAGTTAGAGATGATTTGTTGTGAAGAAGACCCTACATACGAATATGATGTGAAAATTACCAAAATTTTAGAAGATTTGGGTTTTCCTGCCTCACAACAACAAGAGTTAATGAGTACGATTACGGGGGGAGATAAATTCAAAGTGCTTTTAGCACAAGTGTTATACCCAAAACCCGATGTACTGTTTTTAGATGAGCCTACGAATAACTTAGACATTGAAACCATTGGTTGGTTGGAAAATCAGCTTCAACACCACGATGGAACCATGGTGGTTATTTCACATGACAGACACTTTTTAAATGCCGTTTGTACGCATATCTTAGATGTAGATTACAAACAAATCAGAGAGTTTACAGGTACTTATGATGATTGGTATATTGCTTCAACGCTTATTGCCAAACAAAATGCTACAGATGTGGGTAAAAAACTTAAAGAAAAAGAAGAACTTGAAAAATTTATTGCTCGATTTAGTGCAAATGCTTCTAAAGCCAAACAAGCTACTTCACGGCAAAAACAACTTGATAAGCTCGATGTTGGTGCCATTCAAGTTTCAAGCCGACGAGATCCTTCTATTATTTTTAAACAAAAAAGAGAAGTGGGTAAAGAGTTACTTAACGTTAAAAATATCTCTAAATCGTACGATGGGCAACTGGTGTTAAACAATATCTCATTTAGTGTAGACAAAGACGATAAAATCGCAATTCTAGGACCCAATGGAATTGGAAAAACCACATTGTGTGAAATTATGGTGGAAAATGTAAAACCAGACAGCGGTGAAATTCATTGGGGTGCAACCATTCAAAATGGATATTTTCCCCAAAATGCCACTGAAATTATTAAAGGGGATATGACTCTTTACGATTGGTTACGAAACTTTGATCGAGATGCCGATATTTCAGAAATCCGAAATTGTCTGGGGCGAATGTTGTTTAACGGACAAGAGCAAGAAAAACAAGTCAATGCCTGCAGTGGGGGAGAAAAACAC
>JBAYZM010000209.1:0-4609 GCA_041672515.1 Arcobacteraceae bacterium | reverse complement strand
GGAATAGTTTATTTTAAAAGAGACGACAAAATCATTCTATATTCTTAACCCTTATTTCGTTATAATATTTCCAAATTGCACAAGGAAAAAGTTTGATTCAAAAATTGATACTTGGTTTTACTTTTTTACTCTTTTTTTCTCTACCACTTTTAGGAAATGAACTCAAAAAAGTTACGTTACAACTTTCTTGGTTTGACCAATTTCAATTTGCGGGATACTATATCGCTAAAGAAAAGGGCTTTTACGAAGCCGTTGGCTTAGATGTTGAAATCAAGCCATTTGAGTTTGGTTTGGATATTCCTTTGGAAGTCAGTAACGGCACGTTTGATTTTGCCGTAGGTCGTGAGACGCTTATTTTAGAACGAACCAAAAAAAGAGATATTGTGGCTTTGTATGCTCTTTTTCAATCCACGCCTTTGGTTTTGTTAAGTACCAAAGAATCGGGTATTGACTCCATCAATGATTTTAAATTCAAAAAAATTATGACCACGATTGATGATGCCAGTGAAGTATCACTCAAAGCCATGATCAGTTCACACAACGTGCGGCTGGAAGATTTAACCTTTTTAAAACACACGCACACGATTGAAGATTTGGTCAATAAAACGACCGATGTGATTTCTGCGTATATTTCAAAATCTCTGTACGATTTAAACCGTTTAGGAGTTCCTTACAATGTGTTTGATCCCAAAATGTATGGCTTTGATATGTACAGCGACTTTTTGTACACCAGTAACACTTTTCTTACTCAAGATATTAAAACGGTGAAACTTTTTAGGGAAGCCTCACTAAAAGGGTGGGAATATGCTTATGACAATATTGAAGAGAGTGCCAATATAATTGTTCAAAAATACAATACACAAAATATCAGCAAAGAAGCCTTGGTTTTTGAAGGAACGGAACTTAAAAAACTCTCCTACTTTAACACCAACGAATTAGGTGCAATCAAACATGAAAAACTCCAACGCATTTATGACTTGTACAATGTGATGGGTTTGGTTGAAAATCAAATTAAAATCGATGATTTTACCATTTCCGATGGGCTTTTAAATACGTTGGAATTGAATGCGACGGAAATCAATTATTTAAAAGATAAAAAAAGCATTAAAATGTGTATTATCCCCAATGTCATGCCATATTCTGATATTAAAGATGATAAGTTTATTGGTTTTGTAGCAGATTACAGTAAACTCATCGAAGAGCGATTGAATATCCGTTTTGAAGCTGTTGAAACTCACAGCATGACTCAAACACTGGAGTTTTTAAAAGCTAAAAAGTGTGAAGTTTTGCCCACAGCTCAAATGACAGAAGAGCGAAAAACATTTTTAAATTTCACCAAAGAGTATATTAATATTCCCTTTGTTTTAGTCACTCAAAACAATCAACCTTTTTACAGTGATATTTTAGCCATTAAAGATAAAAAAATTGCCTTGGTAAAAGGGTATGCGATTTCTGAATTATTAAAGAAAAAATATACCAATTTTGATTTTATCGATGTGGATACGTTGGATGAGGCATTTAAAAATGTTTCCAAAGGAAGAGCGTTTGCTACGATTGCACCACTTGCAACGACGTTATACAAATTGCAACGAGAAAATATTACCCAACTTAAAATTTCTGGAAAACTCGATGAGGTCAATAATCTTCGACTCAGTGTGGTCAAAGAGGAGCCGATTTTATTTGATATTTTAAATAAAACGGTTAACTCTTTAGATAAGAGTAGCGTGGGTAATCTGTTAAATAAATGGTTGTATATTCAGTATGAAAAAGAGTTTGACTATAAACTTTTATGGCAAATTTTAGCGTTGTTTGCAGTGATTTTATTTGCCATTTTATATCGACAACGATTGCTTAAACAGATGAATAATGAATTACAAAGTCAAATCGAAGAAAAAACCAAAGAGCTCATTTCGATTAATGCCCAACTGAAAGATAAAATAAAATTTGAAGTTGAAAAAAACGTGAAAAAAGATCGGATTTTATCAAGGCAATCCAAAATGGCGTCCATGGGAGAGATGCTTGAAAATATTGCCCATCAATGGCGACAACCTTTAAGCGTGATTTCTACGGGGGCAAGTGGATTGAAACTCCAAAAAGAGATGAACCAGCTCAGTGATGAAATGTTTGAAGAAACACTCGAAACCATTATTAAAACCTCAAGTTATCTCTCTTCAACGATTGACGATTTTAGATATTTCTTTAAACCTCAAAAACAAAAAGAGGAGTTTAATATCAAACGTACCATTGAAAAAAGTTTGGATTTACTCTCTTCAAATTTTAAAGATATTGAGATTGTAAAAAATATTCAAAATCTCAAAATTTATGGCTTTGAAAATGAACTCATACAAGTGTTTATCAATATTTTTAACAACGCCAAAGATGCATTTCATGGCAGCCAAGAGAATCGAAAGTTCATTTTTATTGATATGTATAAAAAGCACGATGATTTAGTGATTAAAATCAAAGACAACGCCGGGGGAATTCCTGAAGATATTATTAATAAAATCAGTGAACCCTATTTTACGACGAAACATAAAAGTCAAGGTACGGGAATTGGGCTTTATATGTGTGAAGAGATTTTGCGAAAACACATGAATGCAACTTTGGATATTCAAAATGTCCAGTTTGAACACGAGGGTATTTTGTGCAAAGGGGCTGTGTTTATTATTGTGATGAAAAAAGTGTATGTATGAGAAAAAAAGATTTAAAAGAGTTACTTAAAAACTTACCAAAAACTCCCAATGTTATGGGGAGAGATAAACTTTTTAACAGTGCGGTTTTAATTCCTTTTGTTAAAATAAAAGGGGAATATTTTATTCTTTTCCAAAAACGAGCCAAACACATACGCCAAGGAGGAGATATCTGTTTTCCCGGTGGTGGCTTTGAAGAAGGCATAGATAAAAACTTTAAACAAACGGCTTTGAGAGAAACCAAAGAAGAGTTGGGTATTAAGAAAAAAGACATCAAAATTATTGGACAACTCGATACGATGGTAGCAGCTTTTGGTGCCATTGTTGAACCCTATGTTGCATTGGTGAAAAAATCGGCTTTAAAAACGATGAAAATCGATGCCAATGAAGTTGAAAAAACGCTTTTAATTCCTTTGGATTATTTTAAAAATCATGAGGTTTTAGAGTACAACTTACGCAGTGAAGTCAAACCGTATCATATCGATGAGTTTGGCAACAAAGAGGTTTATTTCCCCGTCGATGAATTAGGTTTGCCTGAAGTGTATCAAAAACCGTGGGGACATAAAAAACATAAAGTGTATGTCTATAAATATGAAGATGAAGTCATTTGGGGAATGACAGCGGTTATTTTACAAGATTTGTTGAAAAGATATTAAAATTCACGTAAAAAAGTTGATAAGAAGTGCCTTTTTTCATGCTGTTTTTTGTTTTTTAATGGTATTCTTGTGAAAATAATCTTCAATATATTGGGTCTGGGTTGACAATGAATTTAAAAAATAAAGTCGTTTTTATCATTACATTTTTACTGATTTCTTTTTCGGTTGGTTCTTCGTTTTTAAACTATTTAAAATCGCTTGAAGAGACAGAAATTCAACTCAAAGAGCGTTCACTTCCTTTATCCATTGATAACATTTATACCGAAGTTCAAAAAAATCTCATCGAACCCACTTTGGTTTCTTCCATGATGGCAAACGATACATTTTTAAAAGATTGGTTGATGCATGAAGAAGTTGAAGTAGAAAAAATAGCCAAATATTTAGAAACCATTAAAAATAAATACAATATGTTCAGCACCTTTTTGGTTTCCAATAAAAGCGGAAATTATTACACCGCCAAAGATATTTTGGAAAAAGTAGAAGAGGGAAATGCCAACAATGCGTGGTATTTTAAATTTCGCGATATTCAAGAAGCGTATGAGATTAATTTGGATTTCAATAAATACATGGGCGATTCGTTGATTATGTTCATCAACTATAAAATTTTTGATGAGGAGTTTCACTACTTAGGAGCAACGGGAATCGGCATTAAAATTTCGTATATCAATGAAATGCTCAAACACTTTCGAGTCAAATACAATTTTAATGTCTTTTTTGTCAATAAAGAGGGAGAAGTGGTTCTTTCCGAAGTGGGTGTGAATCGGATTTCGCATTTAAAAGAGTCGAATGAATTAAAGCAATTAAGTGGAGATATTTTAGAAGAGACCTCTAAAACCATAGAGTATAAAAAGAGTGGTAAAAATTATATTTTAAATACCAAATACATCAAAGAGTTGAATTTGTATTTGCTCGTGGAAGCTGAAATTGAAAAATTCACCAAAGAAGTAGAGAAGACATTTATTCTCAATCTCATTGTGTCGTTGCTGGTGACGTGTATTATTATTGCCATTATACTTTTTACTCTTAAAGGTTACAATAAAAAACTTGAACAACTGGCGGCGTACGACAGTTTAACCAAATTGCCCAACAGACGTACGTTTAATTTAAATTTTGAAAAAGCGTTACGATTGTTTGTCAGAGATAAAATAGCCCGCTCGGTTATTTTTCTTGATATTGATAATTTTAAATTTATCAACGACAACTATGGGCATATTGTCGGCGATAAAGTTTTAAAACGAATCGCCATCATTTTAAATATTCAAG
>JBAYZM010000208.1:0-4610 GCA_041672515.1 Arcobacteraceae bacterium | reverse complement strand
AGTTAAAAAGTTTTTAATATGCGAAGTTTCATTACTTAAAAGCGAAAACATGGCACAACGATGTGAAATGGATTTATCGCTGGCAATGTTGTCGATGACAACATTAAACGGTTGAACTAGTTTTTCTACTAACATTTTAAGCCTTTATCGTAAACCAACAGATAATTTAGAATGCAATTGTTCTAAAATTCCATTCATAGTCGTTGTAATATCTTCTTCTTCCATGGTTTTAGTTTCACTTTGAAGCACAAATCGAATGGTTAAACTTTGGTTTTCGCCTAATTTTTCATCGCTGTAAATGTCCACTAAATTAAACTGTTTTATATTGCTGTCATTGATGGTTGCAATAACATTCTTAATCTCTTGAAAAGGTAAGTTTTTAGGCGCAATAATACTTAAATCTCGTTTTGAAGCTTGAAATTTTGAATAAGCAGAGGCTTTTTTCAAACTGTTTTCAATGGTATCAAAATCAATTTGTGCAATAAAAGAGTCTGGTAAGTCAAAATCAGCTGCTACAATTGGGTGCAGTTTTGAAATATATCCTACCTCTTTTTGGTTCATCATAATCATCCCACTTTGATAGGGGTGAATAAAATCATTGGGAATATTTTTCATGGGTTGAATCTCAAATTGTCCCACACAGTTTAACACCTTTTGGGCAAATTCAAAAAATGTAATTGCCGTAGGTTTTCCGTGATTGGAAACATCTTCGACATCTTTATCTCCACTGTAAATAAAAGAGACTTTTTTAAACTCTTCTCGTTTTGCATTAAAAATCGTTCCAATTTCAAAAAGAGCTACTTTTTTAAATCCCAATTTAAAGTTATGAGAACACGCTTGCACTAAATTCAGTAAACAGGTGGTTCGGTAAGTATTTAACTCTTGAGTAATGGGATTTAAAATGTCCTTTTCTTCCATAACCGTTTCAAATCCATATTTTTCTAAATACTCTTTTGAGGAAAAAATATAGGTGATGGTTTCAAAAAAACCATTGGCAATGGCTTTGGTTCGGATACCATTCTTTTTAATTAAATCGGCTGAAACTTTGTTACTTCGATTAACTTCATCAATGGCTAAAGGTTTGGATTGAATATTGTCAATTCCAATAATTCGCACAATTTCTTCAGTGACATCGGCAATATTTTTAATGTCATGTCTGAAAAGAGGAATTTTAATCGATAATACACCATTAAGCCCGTCTTTAACTTCAAATCCTAAGGCATTTAAAATATTTTCAATAGTGGCTTTTGGAATATCTTGCCCTATTAAGGCATTGACTTTATCCGTACTAATATCCAGTGTGATTTTTTCTTTGTCTTCTACAAAGGTTTCACTTCCTGCATAAATTTGTGCACCAAATTTAGAAATGAGTGTCGTGAAATAATCTATTCCAGCTTTAATATTGGGTTCACTTCCTCGTGAACTTTTATAGTATATATCACCGGTTTTAATTTTGCTTTCAAAGACACGACGTGCTAATAAATCAGGCTCAATGTATGATGCTTGAATGATATATATTTCATCAATGTGTTGTGTTTTTTCTGCATTAACCCCAATGGTACTTAAAAAAGTATCGCCATACACGCAATCAAAACCATTGTCATCTTTTTTAACTTTGAGTAACGCCAACTCACCTTTTTGTGCCGCATCTTTTTTAGCATACGAATTTAAAAGCACACCCAAAGAGTGCGTAACATACGTTAAGGTATCTTCAATATCATTGGCACTAAATGCTTCAATAAGCGCCAGTCGAATTTTGTATAATACAGGCAGTTTAAATTTACTGAAATTGGCTGCTTTAAAAGTAAGTGCAGCATCAATATTGCTCGCACATTCTACTTCTAAAACTTGTCCTATTCCAAACTCATTGTAGTTTAAATTTTTCTCTTCTTCATAGACGGGCAAGTTATAATAGGTTGCTAACTCTCGAGCAATTCCATTGATACTTAAACAATCTCCTCGATTGGCAGTTAATTCAATTTCAATCACATCATCATTAAATGAAGCGTATTCTTTGAGTTCTTTTCCTAAAATAAGTTCGCCAATGGAGTCATCTAAAACTAAAATACCCTCATTGAGTTTGGGCAATCCAATTTCTGTACTTGAACAAATCATTCCATTGGAGGGAATACCTCGTAGTTTGGCTGCTTTTATTTTAAAATCATTTCCCAAATCACAACCCACAACTGCTACAGGAACAAATTGGTCTTCATCGACATTTTTTGCGCCACATACAATTTGAACCACTTCTTTGCCAATATCCACTAAACAAACACTCAGTTTATCAGCATCGGGATGTTTGCTTTTTTCTAAAACTTTTCCAATAACTACACGTGATGGAACAGTGATTTTTTTAACACTGTCCACTTCAAGCCCAATAGAGTTAAGTGTTTTGCAAATTGCATCGGTTGATAGGGTTGAAATATCAATAAATTCTTGTAACCATGTTCTTGTAACTATCATTTAAACTGTCCTAATAATCGTAAGTCACTTTCAAAAAGTGATCGTAAATCTGAAATATTGTGAATAAGCATGGCAAATCGCTCAATTCCTAAACCAAAAGCATATCCGCTGACATTTTCATAGCCTACTGCTTTAAATACGTTTTCATCAACTATTCCGCAGCCTAAGACTTCAAGCCAACCCGTTTGTGAACAGACACGACAACCGCTTCCTTTACAAAATACACAGGAAATATCGACTTCCGCGCTGGGTTCTGTAAAAGGGAAAAAGGAAGGTCTGAATCGCACGTTAACATCTCCAAATGTGTGATGTAAAAACTCTTCTAAAACGTGTTTTAAATTGGCAAATGAAATCTTATCGGCACTGTCAACCACAAGCCCTTCAATTTGATTAAACATGGGCGTATGCGTTAAGTCAAAATCTCGCCTAAAAACTGTACCCGGAGCAATCATGCGAATGGGTGGTTTTGTTTTAAGCATGGTTCTAATTTGAACAGGCGAAGTGTGCGTTCGTAACAGTGAAAAATCTTTATTGTAAAACGTATCTTGCATATCACGTGCAGGATGATATTTGGGCAAATTAAGCGCTTCAAAATTATGAAAATCATCTTCAACCAGTGGACCTTCTTCAATTGAAAAATTCAGATTCTGAAAATAGGTAATTATGGCATCCATGGTTTGCATAACAGGATGCACTGCTCCAATAGAAGATTCATTGTTAAATATCGTTACATCGATTTTTTCAGCTTCAAGTTGGCTATTGTGGGCAACTTTTTCCAATTGTACTTTTTTTAAATCAATTGCTTGGGTGATTGAAGTTTTTTGTTCATTCAAGTTTTGGGCAAAATCTTTTTTTTGTTCATTGGGAATATCTTTTAATTTTGCAAACTCTAAAGTTAAAATACCTTTCTTTCCTAACGTTTCAACTCTTAGGTTTTCGAGGTTCTCTAAACTGGTTGCATTTTGGATTTTTTCAAGCCACTCTTTCAATATATTTCTCCATTTTGTCATACTCTATTATTGTTAAAATCGCTATTGTACATAAAATTTTATTAGAGTTTGGTTATAATATTTTTGACTTAAAAATCAAGGAAATAAAATGTGTATTTTTTGTAAAATTGTAAAAGGTGAAATACCCAATAGAACCGTTTTAGAAAGTGATGAGTTTTTATGTTTTGAGGATATTAATCCAGCATGTAAAATGCATGTCTTAATTATTCCAAAGGAGCATTACGACTCTTTTGATGTTATTCCTCCAAAAATTATGGCAAACATGACAGAATTTATACAAAAAGTGGCTTCAAAACTCGGAGTTAAAGAGAGTGGTTACCGGCTTATTACTAACATAGGAAATCATGGTGGACAAGAGGTTGCTCATTTGCATTTTCACTTGTTAGCGGGAGAGAAAGTAGGACGTTTGGTGGGGGATAAATAGTTAAGAGTAAGTAGTAAGAAGTGAGTGGTAATATGATATGACTTTTCTTTTCACTTCTTACTTTTCACTTCTCACGAATTAGAAAAAGCTCCCAAACTCATCAATTTTTTATAGCGATTTTCATATCGTTGTTCGGGAGTTAATTTTCGTAACTCTTCGAGCTGGTTTAAAAAGTAATCCCCTAATGCTTTACACGCTTCTTCTTTTTTTCGATGCCCACCTACGAGTGGTTCATTAATCACATCGTCAATTAAATTAAGGTCTTTAAGCGCTTCAGCGGTAATTTTAAGGGCATTGGCTGCTGTTTCTGCTTGAGCTGGGTCATTCCATAAAATAGCTGCACAGCCCTCAGGTGAAATAACGGCATAAACAGAGTATCGCATCATGGCAAGTTTATCGGCAATTGAAATAGCTAAAGCTCCACCTGAACCACCCTCACCAATAACTACTGAAACAGTAATGGTTTTTAAATCAGAAAATTCAAATAAGTTTTTGGCAATGGCTTCGCTTTGATTTCTCTCTTCTGCTCCAATTCCAGGATAAGCACCCGGAGTATCTACTAACATTAAAATAGGTAAACCAAATTTTTCTGCCATTTTTGCACATCGTAGAGCTTTTCTGTATCCTTCTGGATTGGGCATACCAAAATTTCTTTTGAGTTTATTTTTGGTTCCTCTACCTTTTTGTTCACCAATGACCATCACTTTTTCATT
>JBAYZM010000207.1:0-4622 GCA_041672515.1 Arcobacteraceae bacterium | reverse complement strand
AGGATAATTTTAATCATTTTTGTGCAACTCTTTGTTGATTTTTGCCATGTGATGTTTGACTTCATAAAAGTGTTCGCTCGTTAAATTATCGGCTTTACTCCAAAGAATTTCAATATTTCCATTGTAAGGAATGCCTACAAATTCAATTTGTGTTGAAAACTCTTCTAAATCGTTACAGATAATCTCTTCAAATGTTTGGGTATTGGTAATGCGAATCAGCCAACCTCCCATACCATTTTCTTCAATATTGGCTTTAATTTGAATACTCATGTGACTCCTTTATATTTTTTTATAAGCAATTGCATTCGTAGGACAAACGCCTACACAAAAACCACATGCTGTACATAAATCAAATTTTATGGTCGGTCGAAACATCCCTAAAAATTCAATGGCATTACTCAAACAAGGGTCTTTACATGAAAAACACATGGTCGTATTCCAACTCAAACATTTTAACATATCAATCTCAAAAATGGCATTGATATTGTTTTTAGCATCCAGTCTTAATACCTCATGTGGACAAGCAATTGCACACGCATCACAAAATGTGCAACCTTTATTGTCAAAAACCAAATAGGGCGTTTTATCGTTGTGTAAAACTATAATATTCTCTTCACAAACTGTGCTGCAAATACCTTCGCAATGAATGCACATATTATGAAAAGAAGATTCTTCTTTAAAATAAGGAGGTCGAATAAATTCTTGTTGAGGCTCTCTTTTTTCTTTGAATGAAAAAAGAGAACTAAAAAGTTCTCTTCTTTGCATGTTAATCTTTTAACGTATCTAAACCTTCAGTCAGTTTAGTTCCACTCCAGCTTGATTTTTCTTGTCCATCTTTAGATGTAAAATCAGCTATAAAGTTATTTTCAATCCATTGCCCATCACTTTGAGGGGCATGACATCCACTGCAATTAAATCGTGTACCAGAAAGTTCTGTCATCTCTTTAATCGAGATTTCATTGTTATCTTCATTGACCACTTTTTCAAATTTTTTACCATCAAACGTATGTTTTGGTCTAAAATCGGTTAAGTGCGATTTTGGAAACGGTAAAGCTCCCATACTTTCTGCAACTCCTGGTGCATGACATCCCATACATTGGTTGTTGTTAATCGTAATGGGTAACATCCCCGTTGTATCGTGTGGAATCATTGGAGGAGCATCTTGGAAGGCTCGTGCAATGGTTTTACCACTTCCTGCTTGACTTTCACTGTATTGAGTTTTATCAGGTGTTACCTCATTTTCAGTCATTAAGTCAACTTTTCTAAAACCAATTGATTTATCATCAATGATTGGTTTTGCAACTTCTTTGTTGTTTGTATTAAGCTCGCCCATGCAACCTACAAACATAAAAGAGGAAGCTACTACTAAGCTTAAAGCTATTTTACTAACGAATTTCATTTTTTATCTCCTATTTGAGTTCTTAAAGAAAAATTTAAAGCATCATCATCACATACTTCTACACATCTACCACAGTTGGTACATTCACCACTTAGTACTTGTAAACTCTGTTTTCCCACCATCCATAAAACTTGGCTTTCGGGGCATACTTCTTTACATTTCATACAAACGGTGCATTTAGGCTCATCATGATTGACTCTAATTAAGCTAAATTTGCCAACGACGGAGTAAAACCCTCCCAATGGACAAATATAACCACACCAACCATTTTTTAATATCAACAGATCAAACAAGAAAATGACAAGCATCATTGCCCAGCCAAATCCTAAACCGAAAATTATTCCTCGGTGTGTTACTGAAATAGGCGAGACCAGTTCAAAAGCGGTTACTCCAAAAATATAGGAGAGAATCAAGCTTAAAACCAACACGTAATACCGCATATTTCTACTGGCAGGTTGTTTCTTTTCTATTTGGTTCAATCCCAGTTTTCGTCGAAGATAGTTTGCCATATCGGTGATGATATTCACCGGACATACCCACGAACAAAAAACACGACCACCCACTGCAAAATAAAATAACGTTACTATAAAAGCACCGACAATAATATTTGCTGATATTACAGCTCCTGCAAAAAACATTTGCAACGCTGCAAAGGGGTCACTTAATGGAATGGCTTTTAAAAAAAGTGAAGCACTTAAATTCCCTTGTAAAATCATCCAACCCCAAATATTTCCACCCACATACAACAACATCAATGATATTTGTATGATTCGTCTGGCGATTAAAAATCGATGTTTAAATAAAAATTTAGTCATCGAGTAATCCTTTCATATCATTTAAAGAATCCACGGGTTTTTCTTTACTGATTTTGGTGGTGGTTATTTGACTTTTTGAACTATCTACTTGGGATTCATCTGCTTTTTCCCAACCTTTAACATAGTGTCCGCCTACTTCTCCAAGTGCTATTTCTCTTGGCAATACAAAAATGGCTGCTTTTTTAGTGACACAGGCTCGTTCACATAAACCGCATCCTGTACAAAAATCACTGTCAACCACAGGCTTTAAAAACGCGTGTTTTCCAGTTCTTTCATTTTTGCTGTATTCTAAATAAATGGCTTTATCCAATAATGGACAAGCCCTATAACATGCATCGCATTGAATTCCCCAAAAGGCAATACAATTTTTTGCATCAATTACCGCGAGTCCCATTTTTGCCATATCAATGTCCAGCTTATCATTTTTACTAACACTTTTGATATCTAAAGCACCACTGGGGCAAACGGGAACACAAGGAATATCCGGACACATATAACACGGAACTTTTCTTGGTTCAAAAAACGGTGTGCCTAAAGGTTTATTATCCCCAGGAGTAGCTAAAACCAATGTTTCGTAAGGACAGGCTTCAACGCACATCCCACACTTAATACAGGTTTTTAAAAAGTCGTTTTCGCTTAATGCTCCAGGCGGTCGAAGTAGGAGTTTTGAAGCCGTTGCTTCATCGATATACGCACTCCATACCAATCCACCCAAAGCCATAAGCCCAACGGCTCTAGCACTTCCAAGTATAAATTTTCTTCTGTCACTTATCATTTTAAGACCTTATTTGTCATTTAAAAAATTAGGCACTGTAAACTTTTACCGCACATTTTTTAAAGTCTGTTTGCCCAGATTGAGGACACGTTGCATCTAAACATACTTTGTTGATAAATACTTTTTCATCAAACCAAGGCACATAAACCAATCCTCTTGAAGGTCGGTTTCTTCCTCGTGTTTCCACTCTGGCTTTGACTTTTCCACGTCGTGATTCTACCCAACACAATCCACCTTGTTTCACACCAAATTTAACGGCATCTTCAGGGTGCATATAACATAAAGCTTCTGGAACGGCTCGGTATAATTCTGGAACTCTCATGGTCATTGTTCCTGAATGCCAATGTTCAAGTACTCGTCCTGTACTTAACCAAACGGGATATTCAGCATCGGGCATTTCCGGTGGATCCATATACGGTCGTGCAAATATTTTCGCTTTATTTTTCAATGAAATTTTAGTTTGGTCTTTAACACCCAGTAAATCACCTTGAGCTAACTCTTTTGCCAATGTTCCATAAAAAGCAAATTCAGTGTGTCCTGTTTCTGCTCCATATTTTTTAGCATACGGGTCGTATTGTGTATTAAATCTCCATTGAGTCTCTTTACCATCAACTACTGGCCATTTAAGTCCTCGCACTTTATGATACGTATCAAAGTCAGCTAAATCGTGAGCATGACCTCGTCCAAATTCTGCGTACTCTTCAAAAAGATATTTTTGGATAAAGAATCCGTATCCTTCAAATACTTTTCCGTCACTTCCAACAACTTTTCTTGAATCTCCATATCCTTCAGAGTTATCAAACCCTTTTTGAACGGGATCATTTTGGTCAAGTTTGTAGCTTTTTGCTCGTTTGTTAGCAAATAAGATTTCAAACATCGTGGTATCTTCCGAGAATCCCATGGCTTTTGCTTTTTCAATCATACTTGGTAAAACTTCTTTTCTTGGACCACTTGGTTGGTATTCACCCCAAACGTCTTTAACAGTAAATCGTTTTGAAAGTTCAACCCATTGCCATGTATCAGACATTGCATCACCTACGGGTAATACTTGTTGTCTCCACAATTGTGTTCGTCTTTCAGCATTTCCGTATCCACCCCATTTTTCATAAATCATAGCAGATGGCAATATTAGGTCAGAAACTTTGGCTGAAATCCCAGGGTATCCGTCTGATGTAACAATGAAGTTATCCATTTCTCTTGCTGCTTTAATCCAATGCGTTGCACTTGCAGTATCTTGGTATGGGTTACATACATTTACCCATGCAAATTTGATTAATCCATCTTCGATTCCTCGGTGGATTTTCATAATATCTTGAACTCCAATTGGATTGATTGTTCCTTCTGGCACATTCCATACTTTTTCAGTAATGGTTCTGTGTTTTGGGTTAGCAACCATCATATCAGCTGGTAATCGGTGTGTAAATGTTCCTACTTCTCTTGCTGTTCCACAGGCACTTGGTTGTCCTGTAAGTGAAAATGCTCCACTTCCTGGTTTGGCTTGTTTATTAAGTAAAAAGTGTACGTTGTACGCCAATGTATTACACCATGTTCCTCTGGTGTGTTGGTTCATACCCATTGTCCAAAAAGAGACCACTTTTCGGTCTTTTTCAATATAAAGGTTGGCTAATGTTTG